>JALRDR010001132.1 GCA_023262145.1 Planctomycetaceae bacterium
GGTAACCTGGCGCCGGATGGCTGTGTGATCAAGCCGGCTGCTGCGGAGCAGGATCTGCTTCGGCATCGTGGTCCGGCCGTGGTGTTCACGGACTACCCGGATCTGAAAACACGAATTGATGACCCGTCGCTGCAGCTCACACGCGACCACGTGATCGTCCTGCAGAGTGCCGGTCCGCTGGGGGCACCGGGCATTCCGGAATGGGGCATGCTGCCGCTCCCCAGATACCTGCTGGAGCAGGGAGTGCGGGACATGGTGCGGATCAGTGATTCGCGGATGAGCGGGACCAGTTACGGAGCCTGCGTGCTGCATGTGTCGCCGGAGTCTTTTGCTGGTGGACCGCTCGCACTGGTGCGAACGGGCGACATGATTGAACTGGACGTGGAAGCCAGAACGCTGAACCTTGACGTCAGTGACGAGGAATTAGCCAGCCGCCGTGAGCAGTGGCAGCCGCCGGAACCCCGCTTTACACGAGGTTACGGAAAGCTGTATGAGGAACAGACAACTCAGTCACATGAGGGTTGTGATTTTCGTTTTCTGCACCATGACGGCAGTGATCCTCCCCCGCCGTCGATTCATTGACGCCAGAGATTGCTCCCGATCTGCAGCGCGCAGCCCACAGCATTGAAGACCAACGCTGCGATTCCTGAATCCTGGCGCACGGCGTCTCTGCCGGGCAGCACTCAGGAATTACAGCAGAGAAGATTACAGCGAAGAAGGCAATTCGATGTATCTGGTACCAATTGCAGCAGACGCTGAGTCGCAGATTCCCTCTGCAGAAATCATCAGTGAGCACCGAGAGACGTCCACTGCGGGCGAACCGACGGTTGCTGCTGCGCTGGCGGGAATGAATCCGACTGATTCACTGCTGGCGGTGTGTCGTGGGAACGATGCTGCCGTCTGCCTCAGCATGATTCGCAGAATCCTGCAGGCAGACCCAGCAGTCCTGTCGTCCGGAAGTCTGGCATGTTTTGCTGCAGAGTCGATTCCGGAGGATCTGCGGGTATCGCTGCCGACAACAATGTTGCCGTTTTGCCGCCGCAGCGGTGGAGAGTTATTGCTGGCAAGCCGGCAGTTTCTGAGCACACTTGATCCTGCTGGTCTGCTGGCAGAATCGCTGTGGCACCACCTTGCAGGGGCAGTCACGTTGCCATGGGGGCCGAAGCCGGAGAGCCTGCCGGGGGCAGTGGCGAAACGCCCGGCACTCCCACTGCGAACAGTCTTCGCAGTGGCTCGACGACTGGCAAAGCAGCAGCGGCAGGATGAGTATGGAACGGACTGTCTGATGGCGGGGCTGCTCTTGCTTCATGATTACCCGGAGGAGTCGCATCAGCTGTCGCAGCGGAATGAAGGATTCGGCAGTCCACGAACGGCAGACTACTGGCATGGCATCATGCATCGTCGAGAACCGGATGCAGGAAACGCTGGTTACTGGTTTCGCCGTGTCGGCAGTCATCCGGTGCTGCAGGAAGTTGGTGGTGCGCTGGAACGCTGGATGATGGATCTGCAGCTGGAGCCGGCTGTTGTACAGCGGGCAGCCGCGTTGATCGGACGCAACGGTGCAGTTGACCCATTTCGTGTGATTGAGCTGTCGACGGAAGTACTGCGAACGGCTGAGCCGGCCGCGGATCTGACGCTGCGGGTCGTCCAGAACCTGGAGATACTGGCACTGCTGCGATTCGGATTGCGTCAGAGCGAATCGGAGTAGGGAATGGCATCCGGCCATTCAACACTGCGGGGCGTATTCTGGTCGTTTTTTTCCACGTATTCGTAGAGTGGTGCGTCTGATGCTTCCGCCCGGACGTCCAGCATTTCGGGAGCCGGAACTTCCTCAGGGCTGCGAATCGTGCCGGTGACTGTCAGCGTGATGTAGGTCAGAAACAGCAGCAGGCCAAGGGTGATGCCATTGGAAGTGGGGTTGTTTCCGAAAATCTTCACAGCGCTGCCGGCAGAACGCGAGAAGCGAATCTGAGAGCCATCCCATTGCATGCTGTAGAATTCGTCAAGTACCAGATGCGAAAGAAAACCGGCCGCAACGCCGCAGGCCATCAGTGCGCGCACACGCAGGTCGCTGGAGTGATAGCTCAGAAACGTGAGTTCGCCGGCGATAATCAGCGCTGGAATGCTGTGAAACATGCCCCGATGAACGGTGCATCGTGCGAGCACGGAGGGGACGACAAATCGCACGAAAGCCCAGGTCAGCAATGCGAACAGAAATGTTCGGTCTGTGGACATCCCCATCGATGAAGCATGCTGCATCAGCAGGATCGGAATGAACGCGGCTGTGAGCGTAGTGAGTTCACGGACCGGGCGACCGCTTTGTGAATCGAGGTCCGGCAGCATTCCTGCCAGCCATGTGAGGCAGGAGGCGACAATTGCCTGAACCACCCCGAATCCGCCGAGCATGACTGCGGCAGCTCCGTAGGAGACACCCAGCATTCCGCTGACGGTGATGTGTTCACGGTATCCTGCCATTTGCTGGTTAGTTTCCGGACTGGCCTGAGGCTGTGGGGTGATTGGGCTTCATCTGGAATTCACGGGCCGCTCCGCAGCGACTGGACTTTGTGAAGGACAGGGCCAGCAGCATCAAGTGTCTGTCTGCGTGGAACCGGGACCTGATACATCGGAACCCGGAAACCAGGCCGTCCGGGGCACTGCAGCAGGAGCCCTGATCGAGTGCGTCCTCGCAAACTGCGTTCCACCGCTGTGGACCCCTGAGTCAGAATAGTAATCGCAGCGTCGTTGTGGGGACAGATGATTCCGGCGAAGAGACAGCTCTGCCGGGGCCAGCTGGTTGACCCTGAGTTGCAGATCCTGCCAGTCGGGGCCGGTGGCAAGTTCCAGGTTCCTTTGGGGGATCTCTGCCGGGAGTTCTGAGGATGACGGGTTACAGCGATTATTTGGATTGCAGGGGCAGAGCTGGCAGCGTGGATTGCCTTCAGCAGCTACCGCAGCCTGGCTGTTTTCCCCAACCGGAATCGTCTGCGTGTTCGTTTGACTTTATCGGCGGGCGTGAGGTTTTGGTCCGTCGAGTACGTCGGGAGGTGATAAATTTTCATAGCCCTTGATTTGTCAGCGCAGAGTGTCTGCGGGGCACCGCACCCGAGGGTGATGTTTTTTTCTGCTGCGGTCTGAGTCATGTTCAATTCTGAGCGAATCAAATCGGACGTTCTGGCGTTGTGTCTCCTTGGCATTGCCCTGTTCTGGACAATGGCCCTGCTGAGCTACGATGCTGCGGATCCGCCTTCCGATCTGGTCTTTCCAGCGCGTGTGGTACCCGTAAATCTGTGCGGAGCCCTGGGGGCTGAGGCTGCTCACATTTCTCTGCAGTGGTTTGGCGCTGGAGTGTGGTTGCTGCTGGGAGGGCTGATCAGCTGGGATCTGCGGTTATTTGCCCGCGAGAGTGTTCGCGGTATGCCGACGACGATCGCGGGGATTCTGCTGCTGGCAATTTCGGGATGCGCTTTGCTGCAGATTCTGTTTCCGGACCTTCACACCGGGTCACTCTGGGGCAGCGGCGGATATCTGGGGGCAGCCATCGGGCTTTTCCTGACGCATTACTTCACGTCTGTGGGGGTCACGATTCTGGCCGTCAGTCTGTTTCTGGCTGGTATGGTGATGTCTCCGATTCTGGATCTGGCGTTTCCACTGCTGCGGCTTTCGACAGAGTCAGCGGCTGCTGCCGGGCGATCCGGAGTACGGATCTGGGATACGACCGGGCTCTCCGAGCGGTTTCGCAAAGGAGGCCGCCTGTCGCGGGGAGTGCGGTCGCCACAGGCTCGGACGGCTGAAGATGAACCGCAGAGCGTTGTTGCCGCCAGTACTGCACAAACCACTTCGGAATCTGCAGCGTCCATTGCCGGAGAAGCGGAACTTGCCGTCTTTGACAGCGCTGCCGGCGAAGTTGAAGAGGAGCAGTCTGAGGAGCTTGAGATTGCTGAGGATGTGCAGGCGAAGCGAGAAATTCGCATCAATGCTCCGCAGAGATTTACCGTGCATTTCCCTGATCCTGAGCCCGTAGTGAGGACTCAGGAATATACGCTGCCGGCATTCAACCTGCTGGATGAGCCGGAGGAATTTCCGTACGAGGAACTGGCTCGAAAAGCGCGCCTCGCCGCGGATACGCTGGAACAGGCCTTCGCGGAATTCGGCCTGAATGTGCGGGTGTCTGAAATAGATACCGGTCCGGTGGTGACACAGTTCGAACTGGAACTGGAGAAAGGCCTGCGGCTCAACAAGGTCACGGCACTGGAAGACGACCTGGCGATCGCCCTGCGGGTACCTTCCGTGCGCGTGGTGGCACCGATTCCCGGCCGCAACACCGTGGGGGTGGAAGTTCCCAACGACAAGCAGATCATGGTGCGACTGGCTGAATTGCTGCAGATCTCCACTGCGCAGGCGGACAAGATGCATTTGCCGTTGTTCCTGGGCAAGGATGTGAGTGGGCGACCGCTGACTGTTGACCTGGCCAGAATGCCGCACCTGTTGATTGCAGGGCGCACCGGGACAGGAAAAAGTGTGTGCCTGAATACATTGATTCTGTCATTGTTGATGACGCGAACTCCGGACGACGTCCGCATGCTGATGATCGACCCGAAGATGGTGGAGCTCAGCCCGTACAAGTCGATTCCGCATCTGATGCATCCGGTGATCACGGACATGAAGAAGGCGGAAGCGGTGCTCTCGTGGGCGGTCGACAAGATGGAAGAACGCTACGACCTGCTGGCGCGGGTTGGTGTGCGACATCTGGATGCATTCAACGATCTGGGACGCGAACGAATTCTGGAACGCCTGGGGCTGGAAGATGGCGATCCTGAAGCGGCAGAGATTCCGGATCGCATGCCTTTCATCGTCGTGATTGCCGACGAGATGGCCGATCTGATGATGACATCCGGCAAGGATGTGGAAGCGTGCAT
>JALRDR010001156.1 GCA_023262145.1 Planctomycetaceae bacterium
GCTATCGCCCCGTTTGACCTGCGGACCTTCGATGACGCGGGCCACTTGCGTGAGAGCGATCGGTCGGCCGTCGCGAATGGTGATGACCACCCGTTGCAGATCTTCGATGGTCTGAATTCTTCCCAGAGCACGGACCAGCAACTCGTTTGGCCCTTGCTGATCGAGATAACCGCCTGTCGCATTTTGGTTGCTGTTGACTACAGCCTGCTTGACATCGTGCAACGTGACGCCGTAGCGCAATAATTCATCAGGGTCGACCAGCACCTGAAACTGTTTTCGTCCACCACCCATTGTGAAGACCTGCGACACACCGGGAATCGTAAGCAGCCGTTGCCTGACGCCCCAGTCTGCCAGCGTGCGCAGCTCGACAGGATCTGTCGCACCATCGTCGCTCCACATCCCAAGCATCAGGATCTGCCCCATGATCGACGAAATGGGAGCAAGCGTCGGACTGACCCCAGCCGGCATTCGATCCTGGACCAGTTGCAACCGCTCCATGACGATCTGGCGGTCCGTGTAGATGTCGGTACCCCAGTCAAATTCGACATAGATGACCGAGATCCCAATTCCCGAGGAACTGCGGACTGCTTGAACGCCGTTGGCTCCGTTGATCGCGGTTTCAATGGGAAACGTTACAAGCGTTTCGACCTCTTCGGGAGCCAGGCCCGGCGCTTCGGTCATGATGACCACACGCGGACGGTTCAGATCCGGGAAGACGTCGATCGTGGTGTGCAGCGCTTGCCAAGTGCCATACCCCAGCAGGAAGACAGCGAAAGCGATGACCAGTATTTGCTGGCGAAGTGCAAAGCGAATGATGGCGTTGAGCATTTTTGGCCCCCTGAATCAATGGTTGTGTCCTGCGTGCGGATCGACTCCGCCGCCGGACTTGTTCTTGAGGGCCATTTGCATCTGGTGAGCACCGTGCCGCGCCACCACGTCTCCGGGAAAGACTGAGCCGTCATTCTTGATCACGGCGTAGGTCTGATCGCGGTGGACGACATGTACCGGAATCCGGTCAAAGTGATCGCCGTTCTGCTGGAACACGAACGCCTCAGCCCCCTCCTGCGCAATCGCATCGACCGGGAGAACGAACTGAAGTTCCCACTCTTCGACGGGAACTCGCAACTGCAGCCGCTGACCGGGACGATACCTCCATTCCACATACTTCAGTCCGTTCGGCGACGGCACACTGCGACTGATTGAATTGGGCAAGCGGACATAGAATCGCAGCATCCGCGATTCCACTTCGACTTGACTGGCCGAATAGAGCAGATCGAGTCCCGGCACTGTTTCGATCTGTTGTCCTGCCCGCTCAAACAGAGCTGTCACTTGCCAGCTCTGATCGGCAGCTGCCGAAATCAGTTCGATGTCCTGTTCAAATGCCCGCCCCTCGATGAACAGTTCGGACATATCTGAAACGACAGCCAACGTCGTCCCGGCGGCAACGGTCTCTCCCTTATGTACCATCACCTCCTGCAGGATCAGCGGCGCTGATGGTTCTCCCGCTGACGGTGGATCGTCTTCAGAAGGCACCGCCTCCGGAGTTTCCGAGTAGGCAACTGGAACGATTTGACGCTGAGTGAGTCTCAGTTCTTCATGGCTGTGATCATCCGGAGAGGGAGCGACGATCTGAAGATCGCGGAGCAGACGGCGGTTCTCAGCAATCTCAGTGATTTGCCGTTCGGACAACCCCTGCAGCCGCAATGCTTCCTTTTGTGCCGCCAGGAGAACCTCCAGCTTGTCCTTGGCGTATTGACGCTCCAGGAGCGTCTTCTGTGGGACGGCTCCTGAACGTGTCACGTCCTCCAACCGTGCGATCTCGCGATTTTCAACTTCCAGGTTGCCAATGGTCTTCAGCAGCTCCGTCTGAGTAGCCACCAGTTCTTCCGCAGTGATCCGGATCTGAAACAACAGCGACCCGGCTGGGACCGCTTCTCCTCGCACGGCATGGACGTGTGTGATGACTCCGGCCATCGGCGTGGAGACTTCGATCCTCGTTCGGCCAGGGCGTTCGACAACAATCGCCGGCACTGTGACTGATCGCTGAAACGTCTCCAGTTCGATCGGCCTCAGGGACTCGTCGGTCAACCCAATGTTGGCCATCGCCTGCTTCGAGAGTTCCAGCGAGTTGGCATCGTCGTGAGCATGCGCGTGTTCGCCGTGGTCATGTCCGGCATGGTCTTCACCTTCCGCACCATGTCCGTGCTCGTCAGTGGCGGAGGCTTTCCTGTTCCCGGCAATAACAGACTG
>JALRDR010001176.1 GCA_023262145.1 Planctomycetaceae bacterium
GTACAGAAGGAAGTTCCCGGTTTGCCTCCCTCGACCTGCCACCGATGAACCCATGCCAGCGCCTGCATCGGCTTGTTTCGATCATCGTCGGTGAGATTCGGAGACTCCGGGTCGAGCGAAGCTGTGATTGCTGCACGCAGCAGAACCGTATCCCTGTCGGTCAGGTTCCGAACGCCATACACATCACTGGGGGCAAAGATGTCACCCACTCCCTGCAGGATCGGATGGTTCGCAGCAGCAGCTTCAACGACGCTGCGGGCACCCTCCACCTTGTGACGTCCGTGATGCGATACCCACTGCTCGCCAAGAATCAGTCGGCCAAACTGATCGTAGTTCACGTCGTCGGTAAATTTCTGGCCTCCGCGAAAGGCATGGGTCGCGGTGCGGAGTCCGATGATGGGCTTGCCTGCCCGCAACCAACTGGCGATATGCTCAGCCTGCTGCTCATCCGGCTGACGAAATCGTGTTGCGATAATCATCAGATCCGCCGTGTCGAGCGATTCCAGACCACGCAGCCCCTGCTGATTATTGCTGTCAATGTAATCAGCACCGTCGGGTCCGAAGGCAAACAGAACTGTGCAGCGGTATCCGTGATGCTGACTGAGAATCTTCGCCAGCATCGGCATGACTTCCTCAGATCGATATTCCTCGTCCCCGGAGATGAACACGATGTGTCCCCTGGCGCTGGCTTTTGGCTCAAAGACCAGTCTGTCGGCGGCGGTGAGCTGCGAAATTGACAACAGCAGCTGCAGCACGACGGGTACGACCAGGGCAATCAGCTTGCGGTGACTCATTGGCATGTTCTCCTGCGTGGTGTGAAATTCATCGCGGACAGTCTTATTTCTGCCCGAGTTCAATGGATCGCTGAGTCGATGCTTCGACAGCATTCATCAATGCCGCTCGCAGACCTCCGCGTTCCAGTTCATGTAATGCGGCAATCGTGGTGCCGCCCGGACTGGTGACATCGTCCTTCAGTTCACCCGGGTGACGTCCCGTTTCGAGGACCATCCGTGCTGCACCGACGAGCGTTTTGGCGGCAAGTGTCGTCGCCACATGCCGCGGCAGTCCCATGCGGACACCGCCGTCACTGAGTGCTTCAATCATCTGGTAAACGTACGCTGGTCCGCTGCCCGACAGCCCTGTGACAGCATCCAGCAGATGTTCCGGTACCCAGGTCAGAAAACCAACTGTCTGCAACAACCTGCTGGTGAGCAGTTCATCCTGCTCCGTGGCATGTACTCCCATTGTGGCACCAGCCGCTCCCTCGCCGATCAGGCAGGGTGTATTCGGCATGATTCGCACAACACGGCTTCCCGCAGGCAGACCGTCCTGGAGGGCATTCAGAGTGATCCCGGCTGCAATCGAAATAATCAGTGGGTTCTGCAGTTCCGCCGCAGTGACCAGTTGCAGGGCCTGCGGAATCATTGCCGGTTTAACAGCCAGAACCACGACCGTGGCATCATGCAGAACGCTGGCTGCGTCCGCTGTGGCAATACAGCCCGCTCCAGTTGCCTCAATGAACTTCTGACGTGCTTCCGGGACCGGATCACAACCCCGGATCTGCGTTGGCTGCAGGAGCCCGCCTGCAAATCCTGCTGCCATGGCGGTGGCCATTTTGCCCGTGCCGATGAACGTAATCCGCTGATTCGAAAGATCCATTGATTGTCCTGGAGCATGCCTGCACTGAAGAGATCAGGAACATCTGATTCTGCAGAAAGGACCGCAGCAGATCAGGCTGACTGCGGTCCTTCCGGAGCTGATCAGATTACTTGCTGTTGGCTGTGACACCTTCCCAGTCGTCCGTACGGAACGGAGTCAGTGGCAATCCCACAGCATCAAACACATTGCAGATCGGATTGTCTGCCCACGCATAACGAACGGCAACCGGATGTGGTACCTCAGCGCTGGACACTTCAATACGACCATCCTGCAGTATCGTGGCACTTGCATTCACGAATTTGTGATCTTCGCCGGCGATGGTGAAGCCAACCGGTGTGTTGACATCAAACAACCGCCAGCCACCGTCCACATGATCGAAGCTGAGCGTGATCTTTCCACCGCCCGCTTCCATGGACTTGTATTCCGGACTGCGATGAGCAATCTGGATTCCATAATCCTTCGCCAGTGCCCAGCGGGCCAGCCGGCGACCGACGTCCACCTTGTTCTTCGGATGAATGTCCTTGCCTTCACCGATGTCAATGATCACAGCCTGACCGGTATTCGGCAGTCGTGACATGGTCATTGTCTGCGCTTCGCGAAGTTCTGCCCAGTCGCTCTCAGCAGGTTCTGTTTTTTCACCACGGAAGTCAGCCAGTTGCACCCAGTAAAACGGGAAATCACCCTGACCCCACTCATCACGCCAGCTGGAAATCATCAGCGGGAACAACTCGCGGTACTGATAGGCCCGACCGGCATTGCTCTCTCCCTGATACCAGATCGCTCCACGGATTGTGTAACCGAGGTGTGACTTCAGAACGCCATTGTAGATGTTTGCAGGGCGAGCATTTCCACGCATCTGACCGTTCAGTCCCTGCAAGGCACGCTTCTGATCGTCGTTCGGCTCCTTCAGGGCAGACAGTTCTGCGTACTGCTTCTCCATGCCTTCCCAGCGCTCCAGCAACGGGCGAAACTGCTCGTCCGCAGCCAGCAGATCGCGATTGATCCACGCCTCACAGGCTGATCCGCCCCAGGCATTGTTGACCATGCCTACCGGCACTCCAAGAGTCTGCTGCAACTGTCGAGCAAAGAAGTACCCTACGGCAGAAAATCCACCGACCGTATCCGGGCCGCTCACCATCCACTGACGGTCGTGAGTCATGATGGGGTCCTGTGATCCCACCTGCGGAAAATTGATCATCCGGATATGAGCATTGGCAGCCGTCAGTTTTTCGAGATCCGGATCCCAGGCGGCATTGATCGACCACTGCATATTGGACTGGCCGGAGCAGACCCAGACTTCACCCACCAGAACGTCGCTGATGGTGCGAGTTTCGTCCGCAACCACAGTCAGCGTATGCGGCCCACCTGCATCAAGGGCCGGCAGGGATACTTCAAATCGACCGCTGTCATCCGCCTTGCCACTGACTTCCGCGCCCGCCAGTTTCACGCTCACCTGCTGCCCGGGATTTGTCCAGCCCCAGACACGCACGGGCATCTTCTGCTGGATAACCATGTGATCGCCAAAGATATTTGGCAGCTTCAGTTCCGCCTGAACTGAAGTTGCTGCCATCAGCAGGGCAGCGGTAACAAGACTTCGAAACATCACGGGTGGGTACTCCTGTTGAGAACGGTGGGATGCTCGCTGTTCCAGTACACCTGCGTCAGGATTGCGAGCAGAGATCGCAGGCTTGTGACGAATTAGAACATGCGGCGGACTTATTTTCATGCGAACCGACAGATCCTGACCGCAGGTCGCGGTTTCATGCCAGGTCAGCCAATTTGATAGGGCTGAGGATCGAGGTGAGGTTTCTGCCCCGCAACCAGTTCAGCGATCAGTTTCCCCGTTCCGGCACCCATCGACAGGCCGAGCATACTG
>JALRDR010000365.1 GCA_023262145.1 Planctomycetaceae bacterium
GCATGGGATTTGGCGACGTCAACGGTGACGGAAAGCAGGACATCCTGTTCCAGAGCGGCTGGTATGAACAGCCAAAGTCTCAGCCGTTTACAAGTCGCTGGATGTACCATCACGACTTTGATCTTCCGCACGCGAGCTGTCCGATTCTGGTGGTGGACCTGAACAAGGACGGACGCAACGACCTGGTCTGGGCTGACGGTCACAGCTACGGGCTGTACTGGCACGAGCAATTGGCTGCTCAGGAAGACGGCACAACGACGTGGCGGCAGCATCTGATTGACAAGAAATTCTCACAGGGGCACGCTCTGGCCTGGGATGACGTCGATAACGACGGCCAGCCGGAGTTGATCACCGGCAAGCGATACTACGCTCATTCCGGTCGGGATGCGGGAGCGGAAGACGACATCACGATCCAGTACTACGACTGGAATGCAGTCGACAGCACCTGGACAAAGCATCTGATTTCCACAGCCCCGGCTGGTGCCGGACCGGGGATCGGGCTGCAGATTCGTGTCCATGATCTGGATGGAAACGGCTGGAAGGATCTTGTCGTGCCTGGCAAGAGCGGGACGCACATTCTGTGGAACGATGGACGCTGAAGCATGTTTGTCTGCGGGGGAGGTCTGGTCAGCGGGTGAGGTCCTGAGTGATCTGTGACGGACCGTTTCGGGAGGGCGATCTGATCGAAAGCAATGGCATGAGAATGGGTCTGATGATTCTGCTGTTGGCGGGTCTGCCTGCCCTGGGGCAGGCAGATCAGCCGATGAATCTGGTGCTGATCCTGGCGGATGATCTGGGCTGGGCTGACACGACGCTCTACGGTCAGACATCGTTCTACGAAACGCCAAATATCCAGCGGCTTGCGTCGCGCGGGATGATCTTCCCGCAGGCATATGCCAGTCCGATCTGTTCCCCCACCCGTGCCAGTATCATGACGGGGCAGAATCCGGCGCGTAGCGGGATGACGGCACCGTCGGCGCACCTTGAGCAGGAGGTCTTCTCAGCGATTGCTGCAGACACCGGGCCTCCGCATCAGAAATGCACCAATGTGCGTTCGGCGACACGCCTTGATTCTGCTCTGCCGACGCTGGGAACAATTCTGCAGCAGGCAGGTTACGCTACGGCTCATTTCGGCAAGTGGCATCTGGGCAGGGAGCCGCATTCACCGCTGCAGCGCGGCTTTGATGTTGACATCCCGCACTGGTGGGGGCCGGGCCCGAAAACGGGTTATCTGGCTCCATGGGATTACCCGGACCTGAGGGAAGGTCGGGCTGGCGAGCACATTGAAGACCGGATGGCTGAGGAAGCGACGACGTGGCTGAAGCAGCGAGATCCAACGCGGCCGTTCTATATGAATTACTGGCAGTTCTCCGTGCATGCTCCATTCGGGGCGAAGCCGGAGCTGATTGAGCATTACCGGAAGAAAGTGCGTCGCGGGGAGGCTCAGCAGTCACCCACGTATGCGGCAATGGTGCATTCACTCGATGACGCCGTGGGCCGCCTGCTGGATGCTCTGGATGCAGAAGGAATCGCTGACAGAACGATCATTGTTTTCTATTCCGACAACGGTGGAAACATCCACTGTGGTCTGGAGGAAACGGATGCGACAGGTGAAGAGTACGTGACCGCCATTACCAGCAATCATCCACTGCGTGGCGGGAAAGGTGGGATTCTGGAAGGTGGTGTTCGAGTACCGGCGGTGGTGGTCTGGCCAGGTATGACGCCACTCGGTTCGCGGAATCAGACGCGGATTCAGTCGACAGATCTGTTTCCCACCCTCCTGAACATGCTGAACCTGCAGCGGCCGTCAGGGCATGTCATTGACGGCGTTGATTTTTCTGCAGCGCTTGTCGGACGCGAACTGAAGCGTCCGCCGATGTTTACGCATGTGCCTGGACACGGCAACACGCCGGAATGGCTGCCGCCATCAATGTCGGTGCATTACGAACAGTGGAAGCTCATTCGGACCTTCTACTACGGAGAAAACGGGCTGCATCAGTATCGGCTGTACAATCTGGAGCAGGATATCGGCGAGCAGACGAATCTTGCCGAGACGATGCCGGGTAAGGTGCGGGAACTCGACGCTCTGATTGAAGACTACATCCGTGATGCTGATGTGGTCATTCCGCAGCCCAATCCCAGGTTCGATCCCGCGCGCTTCGATCCGGCTTTGATTGGTGTTCAGGCTGGCGGGCTGAAGATGCCGCAAGCAGCGCTACAGAAGGCAGCGGACACAACAAATGCTTCACCATTGAACGTATCGCCGGCGGAGCTTTTGCAGGGGTGGATTGTTCGAAATGCCGATTCCAGCGTGACGAGTGAGTCGCTGTTGCTGGAGCCGCGGGGCAGACAGTCGTTTCTGGCCAATGCAAGGATCCGGGCGGATGGACCGATCACTGTGACACTTCGGCTGTGGAGCAGGCGGGGCGGTGTCGGGAAACTGCAGTGGAGAGCTGAAGGTCAGGAGCGGTTTCCTGAGACCGGGCAGACACTGAGTTTTGCAGTCGAGGGGGCTGAATGGCAGGAGATTCAGGTCGCCGTCAACGAACCTGGAAAAGTGATTCATCTGCGGGTGATCCTGCCGGAGAAGTCCGGGGCTGTAGAGATTGACTGGCTTGAAGTCTCTGGCAACCAGGGCGGCAAGGTTGGGGGGCAACGTTGGGATTTCCAGGAAGCAGCCGGGGGCCCTTCAGTCTCTGAGTAATCCCTGTACTTACGTGATGCATGAGTCCATGAGTGCCGTGTTCTGTCGCGGCGGC
>JALRDR010001181.1 GCA_023262145.1 Planctomycetaceae bacterium
GTGAAGGTGAAGGTGAAGGTGAAGGGAAGGGGATGCGGCTGCAGTTAGCTGCAGGTGGTGATCGCAGTCTGCGCCAGCGAGTGGCATTGTGGACTTCGATCGTCGTCAATCTCGCGGTGCTTGGATTCTTCAAGTACTGGAACTTCGGGATGGAGGTGTGGCAGGAATTGATGACACAGATGGGAGCAGATTCGTCGTCGTCGCCGGGGATTCTGCGTGTCACACTTCCGCTGGGAATCAGTTTCTACACCTTCCAGAGTATGAGTTACTGCATTGATGTGTATCGCGGAGCTGCTCCGGCGACGCGAAGCTTCCGGGACTTTGCCTGTTTTGTTGCATTGTTCCCACAGCTTGTCGCGGGACCGATCCTGCGTTATCGGGATTTATCGGAACAGTTGCGAGATCGTCAGGTCGGTCGACTGAGCGTAGCCAGTGGTGCGGCATTTTTCAGTCTGGGACTGGCTCGCAAGGTGCTGCTGGCGAATCCTGCCGGGGAGGCAGCAGATCTGGTTTTTGCGGCAAGCCAGCCGGGATTTGTGGCAGCGTGGCTGGGCAGCATTTTCTTCGCGATGCAGATTTACTTTGACTTCAGCGGTTATTCGGACATGGCGCGTGGACTGGGGCTGATGCTGGGTTTTCGGTTTCCTGCCAATTTTGACGCGCCATATCGCGCAGAATCTCTGACAGAGTTCTGGCGCCGCTGGCATATTTCACTTTCCGGATGGTTGCGTGATTACGTGTATTTTCCACTGGGAGGAAGTCGTTGCGGACGAGGACGTACGTGTGTGAACCTGCTGCTGGTGCTGCTGCTGGGGGGACTCTGGCATGGAGCTGCCTGGAATTTTCTGCTCTGGGGAGCTGTTCACGGAGTGCTGCTTGCCGCTGAGCGGCTGGCTGGAGTGAAGGCATCAGTTGCGAGTCATCGCAGGAATGCAACTCTGTGGTTGCAGCGGTTGATACGACGCGGGGCCGTGTTTGCAGTTGTGTGCATAACGTGGGTGCTGTTTCGCAGCGAGTCAATTGTGCAGATTCGGACGCTGCTGGGAGCAATGACCGGCGTGGATTCCGCAGGGCCGGCTGCAGGCATCCTGTCGGCGGTTCTGTTGCAGCCATGGAACCTGTATGTGCTTGGTCTGGGGGCTACCGTGATCTGGCTGAGTCCCTCGACGGAGCGATTTGTACAGCGGCTGACAATTGTCAGGGCATTATGGGTGTTGTTGCTGCTGCTGTTGTCGGTGAGCATGCTGTCAGTTCAGAGTCGTAATCCGTTTATTTATTTCCTGTTCTGAGCCGGGGAGAACATGAAAGCAGATCAATTAACGACCGGATCAGAGGAGACAGGTGTGCGGAGTCGGCAGCTTTCTGTCGAGTTGATTTTGTTACTGATTCCTGTGGGATTACTGCTGTCGGCGGGCGTGCAGATTCTGCTGGACTATCGTTCTGCAGAGCAGCGTGGAAGCATGTTTCCTGAAGTGGCTCAGACTGTTCCGCTGGTTGCAGATGCCGTGTCGGCAGCGATTGAGTCTGAATCCGGAGTGTGGGGCAGTATTCAGGACGGGAATTCGGTGCTGCAGGACGGTCTGCGGCAGATTGAATTGCTCATGGAAGACGCATCCTTTGTACGTCATTACGCAGTGCCTCCGCTGCAGCGTGTGCGGAAGCAGTTGTTTCGGCGCGGCAGCGATCAGGTTTACGAGGGAAAGCAGGGCTGGTTGTACCTGCAGGATGAGATTCGATCGGTGACAGGATTTGGTCCGACGGCCTGGGAATCAGACTCAGACGATTTCTGCGCTCTGGTTTCCGGGTTTCAGAAGGAACTTCAGGACGCCGGAATCGATCTCCTCGTGGTGCCAATACCGGGGAAGGCGGCCGTATGGCCTGAAGGGATCTGCGGCGTATCCGGCTCGAAGACCGGGCGCCCCGATCTGTGGCTGGATCATCAGGTGGCACTGCTGCGTGACAGGGGAGTGGAAGTGCTTGATTTGTGGCCTGTGCTGAGGGCATTGCCGAATCCTGAACGGTATTACTGCCGCACGGATACTCATCTGTCCGGGCATGGAATTCGGCTGCTGGCAGACCTGATTGCTCAGTCTGCATCGGGACAATCGGGGCTGGCATCAGATCCGCTGCGAGAGTTTCGCACTGATCTGCGCAACGTGTCAATCATTGGTGATCTGGCACGGATGGATGATGAACACGTGCCAGTCAGTGAAACTCTGGAACTTCATTTTCCAGTGGAGCTGATTGCCAGTCCGCTGGGAATGACTGCGGAGATTCCGGTGCTGTCGTCGTCGTCGGCAGAAATACTGCTCATGGGAGACAGTCACACTCTGGTCTTTGACGCGGCGGATCTGCATGCGGAGGGAGCGGGGCTGGTACAGCAGCTGACGGCAGTTCTGGGCAAAGATGTGGATGTCGTCGGCGTACGCGGATCAGGTATCAACGGCGCCCTGGACGCAGTTCGGGCGAGTGCAGCGTGGCAGCAACGCAGACTTGTTGTCTGGTGTTTTGCTGCTCGAGAGATGACCAAATCTGCAGATCGCGAGCGACTCTGGGACGTCGGCGGTCAGCGATCGCAGGAGTGAGTATCTGTTGTTGACAAGAGCGAGGGGAGTGATGCAGGGCGGGCTGCTGCCTGGGCTGAAGGCTGGCGGACAACAGCAGTTCAGGGTTCAGGCTGCCGTTGACGCTGGTCGCCGATGATCCGAATACCCCCGTCTTGTTTCGGATCAGATTCGACCATGGGCACAAGGCGTGTTGAAGAAGTCCCGGCATCAGGCAGGTCTGCGGTGTCAGTGGTGTCGGGTGCTGAGTCAGAGGCAGCTTCAGATTCGGTAATCCTGTAGAGGTGCGTATCCGTTCTGAGGTACAGAGATTGTGCACTGACTCCGAATGAAGCGAGTGTTGTTCCGGCGACGGTATTGCGGGCGAAGATTCGGTAGCGTTCTCCAGTGGATGTGATTGTTGTGGTACCGGATTCGCTGAGCAGGTACAGACGATCATTGTGCAGCAGAGGTGAAGCGGAAAAATCTCCACCGATGCGTTTCTTCCAGATGACATCTCCGGTCGTCGCCACGTACTGTGTGAGTACACCGGCATCACTGATGGTGTAAAGCTGGTTGTCGTGAATGACGGGGGAGGGATTCAGCGGCACGGAGCGATCGGATTGCCAGACGACATGGGTATCGGTCACGTCACCGGAGCCATTGGGCCGGATAGCCAGCAGCACCGGATGATCGTAACCTGTACAGACGAAGACGAGTCCCTGACCGAAGACGGGACGAGGGACAAGTGAATAGCCTTCGAACCGCACCCACCAGAGTTCCTCGCCGGATTCCGGATCGTAAGCGATCACTCGGTCCCCGCCAGGAGAGATCAGCTGACGCCTGCCATCAACATCGATGAGCAGTGGGGTCGCGTAGGAATGTCGTCCTTCGCGACGGCTGATCCAGCGGATGTCTCCATTGCTGGCATCGAGGCCGGCAACGAACTGAGGTGCGATCGCATCGGGGATGACGCGGTCGTCATAGAAGGAGTGATCGAGGCCATCGCAGACAAGGATCAGTGTGTTTCCTGCGAGAACCGGGCTGCTTGCCGGTCCGTGATGGTGATAGTAGAGCAGACGCTGCGTCCAGAGGACATTGCCGTCAGAGTGGAGCGCCGCAGTTCCATGAGATCCGAAGTGTACGTAGCAGGTGTTTTCGTGGAGCAGCGGGGTCGGACTGGCGTGGCTGTTCTTCCGGTGAATGGCCCAGAGCTGATCGTGATCGAAGACGATAGTGTTGCTGAGCAGAGCGCCGGTTTCCGCATCGAGACGCAGTACATGCAGCGAAGCATCTTCGACATCGGCGGTAGTGAGCCAGACAGTCCCATCAGCGATGGCGGGCGAAGAGAGTCCGTGGCCCGGGATTTCGACTTTCCAGGTGATATTGCGCTGATTGCTCCAGCGCACCGGAAGTTGTTCCGAGTCGGACTGTCCCTGAGCTGTCGGGCCTGGAAATTCGGTATCCGCTTCCGGGCGGGCAGCCTGCGGGAGCAGCGGCACGATTACAGCGACTGCTGACCTGGGACAACAGAAGGTAATGAGCAGGAGCACGTGGAGCAGGCACTGCAGTGATACGCGGCATCTGCCGGATTGAACTGCGGCACTGCGGCATTGGTCTTCAGGGCAAATCAAGCCACGACTCCGACGCAGACTAAGGACCAGATCGCAGGGACCGGTGCTAACTGACAGATCGTCGGTTTTGTGGGCCTTCAGAG
>JALRDR010000198.1 GCA_023262145.1 Planctomycetaceae bacterium
TGTTTGCCTGGCTGGAACAGAACGGACAGCTCGACCGCACCATCATCATCTACACGGGCGATCAGGGTTTCATGCTGGGTGAACATGACTACCAGGACAAACGCTGGATGTACGAGGAGTCACAGCGGATGCCACTGCTGATTCGCTATCCGCCAGCGGTACCAGCGGGGCTGCGTACGGACGCCATCGTGGAAAATGTTGACTTCGGCCCCACCATGCTCGACTTCGCGGCAGCAGAGACACCGGAATCCGTGCAGGGGCGTTCCTTTCGAGCCATTGTCAGCGGTCAGGGGGAGCCTGCAGACTGGAGGCAGGAGGCCTACTACCGCTACTGGATGCACATGGCTCATCACGATAATCCGGCCCATGTCGGGATCCGGACAAAAACACACAAACTGATTTATTACTACGGCTGCAATTATGACGGCGGGTATCAGACACCAGCGGGCTGGGAACTTTACGACCTTGTCAACGATCCGGCGGAGACCATCAACATGGCCACCAGCGCTGACCATCAGAAGCTGCTGCAGCAGCTGAAACAGCGTCTTGCTGCGGCCCGCATCCGCACGGGTGATGATGGTCATCATTTTCCGGCGTGTGAGCGAATCCTGCAGCACTTCTGGGAGGACAATGCTGAGACCCGTGCTGAAGCGGTACAGGTTTCTCACAACTTTCTGAAACGACGGCTGGAAGAACTTCAGCAGAACAAACGCAACCCGCAGACATGGCAGGGCAAGTGAAGCTGGTGCGGGCCATCAACTGAGCCGACCGACGCTGTGGGCAGTTGATCGGTCTGAGCGTGTTTCAGGGTCCATCACCAATCAGAGTTCGCACCGCGTGCATCAGGACACGTTCCACTTCAGGCGCGACATCAGAAGCACGTTCACTCGTTTCGTATCCGCCCTGACCATAAGCGACTTCCGTCCCGATATATCCGGGGGCGTAATCACCGTAGGCGGCCATCATGACCTGCAGATCAGCGCGCAGTGCCTTTGCAGAAAGTTGATACTCCACAAACAGTTCTCCGGGCATATGCAGCACTCGCATATTCCCCACAGCGAGCATGCCGATATCAATCTGATGCCCGGCCTGACACCGCAGGAGCCAGGCCAGTTTATCGACGGCGCTGGCAGCAGCGACGCTGTCTGCCGTGTTGGCCACCGCTGCCCGCAGAACCTGCTCGTCAAGATGCCGCGCCGGTGGCAGCGCCACCGGAACAAAGTGCCAGGAAACATCTGCAGCCGTTACCGGCGTGCGAACCGTTGATTCCCATGCCTTTTCCATTCCCTCTGCCAGCCTCAGAGCCAGTTGAACACGATTTGCCGGTGAACCGTCATTGTATTTTCCGGCTCCGACATTTCCGCCGGCACCATTGAAATGCACGTGCAGTGCCTGCGGCACAGCCTGCTGGCGGATGAACCGGGCGATGCCGGGGAAGTCCGGGCTGGGAATTCCGGTGCGGTAGTAACTCTGCGGATGACAGGCGTAGTAGCTGATCACAGCAACCGGTTCATCATCGTCCCAGAAGCTCAGCAGAGAAACCTGTGGATCGATCACCCCAACAGGTTCAGCCCGTAGTTCAGGATCGCGTGTTGCCGTATAGCGGACGGCCCTGACCTTACCGCTCTGATCCATAATGCGGCGATTGGAAGCCACATCAATGACCTCAGCGGTTCCGAACCCGGCATGCGTGATCTGCCGGGGCTGGCTGCAGGCCTCGCGAACAGCTTTGTCCAGTTGCAACAGAACCCTGCGGGTGAGCGTAGAGTTGTAGCGACCGAGATCAGCGTGTCCGGCATCAAGCAGCAATGACTCGGAGGTCAAATCGCTGTCAGGCGCGTCATGCTGATGCAGAGTGTGCACGGCAACGTGTGAACTTACAGTGCCGGCAGCAGCAGCCAGAGTTTCTCGGAACCGATCGTGTGATTCGTTTGCGATTCCGATCCAGTCCACCGCACACAGCACGACAGGCTGGTCCATCCCGAGCAGTACGATGCCGCGGCAGCGTAATGTCAGTTCATCGACGCGACGCACAGGATCGTAGGCCATCTGCTGGCCGACTTCCGGAGTCACGTTCAGATCAAATGTGGCCAGCTGAAGTTCTTCAGCAGGTCCGCAGCGGGCGACGCTGAGGCAGGCGATGCACAGAAGCATGTATCGCAGGAGGGATCGACAGGATCCCGATATGGCAATGGGATTCATTGGAGCACCTGCAACCGGCAGACGGCGGGAAGGGGTGGGGAGCATCGCCGCTCGACGCCCCATACCACCGGAATGCTACAGCGCAGATTCGTTTTCTTCACCCGTACGGATACGCACAACAGTCTCCACGGCCGAAATGAAGATCTTGCCGTCGCCGACCTGACCGGTTCGGGCGGACGATACAATTGCCTCAACCACCGGGCGTTCCATGGAATCCTCGACCACCACCTCAACCTTGACCTTGGGCATGAAGTCCACAATGTACTCCGCACCGCGGTAGGTCTCCTTGTGTCCCTTCTGGCGACCAAATCCCCGGACCTCGGTGACGGTCATGCCATGAATGCCAAGCTCCGTCAGAGCTTCTTTGACACTCTCAAGCTTGAAGTGCCGAACAATGGCTTCAATTCGCTTCATTTCTGTGTCTCCCTCAGGGAATTCGGTTGTGCAAATCAGGGTGATGGCTCAGCGCCGATGGACGGATGAACCAACGTTGGTTAAGCCGGAACAATGCAGATAAGGCAGTTTCCGCCTGACCGGCAGCGGGGGCGGAATTCGGGGAGGAAATCATAGCTGCACCTGCCTGACATTCGCCAGGCAGGAAAGCCATCTGACCGCCGGCTACTGGAAGATATAGCCTTCTTCGCCGTGCTGCGAGATATCCAGACCACGCACTTCACCTTCCTCGGAAACTCGCATCCCGATGGCACCATCCAGTACCTTGTAGATGGCAATCGTTCCGATCGCACTGTAGGAAACTGCAGCCACGACACTGATCAGCTGCGTCAGCACCTGGCCCGCATTCCCATACAGCAGCCCGGTACTGTGATCCACGCCGGTGACTGCCGACGTGGCAAAGACTCCAGTCAGGATCGCCCCCAGAGTCCCTCCGATCCCGTGCACGCCAAAGGCATCAAGCGAATCATCGTAGCCAAACTTATTCTTGATCGCTGTGCAGCAGTAGAAACAGACAGCCCCGGCCGCAAGGCCCATCAGAATTGCACTTCCGGCGGTCACGGAACCGGCCGCCGGTGTGATGCAGACCAGACCTGCGACAGCACCGGAGCAGGCACCGAGGATCCCGGCTCTGCCATGCTTCAGCCACTCCATCAGGGACCAGCTGAGGACGCCTGCGGAGGCTGCCAGGTGAGTCACCAGAACAGCATTCACGGCCCGACCGTCAGCTGCCAACTGACTGCCACCGTTGAATCCAAACCAGCCGACCCAGAGCAGGCCGGTACCGATGCAGGTGTACGTCAGATTGTGCGGTGGCATCGGTTCCTTCGGGAATCCCATTCGCTTGCCGATCAGCAACGCACAGACGAGGGCGGAAACACCAGAACTGATGTGAACCACCAGCCCACCCGCAAAGTCGATGGCGGGAAAGTAAAAACCGGGGGAGTTCCCGCTGGAAATCGCTTCCTGTGCCGTTGCATTGAATTCCGACAGCCAGCCGGAGCCAGACCAGACCCAGTGTGCAATCGGACAGTAAACGAAAAGTCCCCAGACGACGCTGAACACGGCCATCGAGGTGAATTTCATTCGCTCCGCAAATGCCCCGCAGATCAGTGCTGGCGTGATAATGAAGAACATGCCCTGGAAGGCCACCGTGATCTGATCCATCGCCACCTGATCCGGAGAATTCCCAGGTGACGGAGTCGTGCCATTGAGCATCAACGCATCGAAGCCGCCGACAATATCGAATCCTGGAATCAATGGATCGCTGAAGGCCAGACTGTAACCGATGACGGCCCAGACCACGGACATCAGGCCCATCAGAAACACACACTGCATCATCACGCTGAGTATGTTCTTGCGACGCACAAGACCACCGTAGAACAAAGCCAGTCCTGGACAGCTCATCATGAGCACGAATGCAATGGACACGAGCATCCAGGCGATGGTCCCGGAATCATTCCCTGCGAATTCCGCCTCTCCCTCCTCAGCTGCAACCTCCGAGTCATTCACCGGTGTCGCCTGAACTGCAGCAGTGACAGCAGGCTCTGACCCATCTGCGCTCTCAGTTCCAGACGCACCGATAATGTCAATGTTCTCATCGAGAACAGTTCCCTCATCCAGACCGGCCATCGCCGAGCCTGCAAGACCGAAGATCAATGGCAGTGCCAGTAAAGTCCTCAACATCGTTCATCCTCGCCTGCGGATTAATGGTGAATCGGAAAGTGATTTCGCGGGACAGCAGTCGTCACCCGGAACGCCCGAGTGATCAGCCGCCTGCAGCAGCGTGATCCCGGCAGGGAAAAAACCCGGCAACCGGAACCACAAAATGCCTGAATACCACGCACAAGCACGCAGTATCAAGCACAGGAATGTGTGAAAACTGCCACAAATTGGCCTAAAGAACAACAGCCACGAGAAATAGTGTACACAAACACACAACACACAACAGGCAATGCATTACTTTTAAGCATCAATGCATTTATAGTAATCAACCCAGAATTGAGTGTGCCATGCCATCGGTCCCCTGACTCCACACCTCAACGCGTGGCTGCTGACGCGCCTCGTTGTCCCGCATTGCAGCTGCCTGCAGCTCCGACTTGCGACATCCCACCTGAATTGACAGGATGCAGTCTGACCGCAGAAGGCAACACCCTTTGGGAGCTCTCCATTGACCAGTTCATTCCGGCAGCGTCTCTCACGACGCCAACTGCTCGGCACTGCAGCAACTGCGACTGCTGCTGCATTCTGTGGAACGGGAACAGCTGGAGGCAGCCGGCCATCAGAACGAATTACGCTGGGACTGATTGGTGCAGGTTCTCGTGGATTCAATCTGCTTGATGAAGTGCTCAGACGCGACGATTGTCAGGTGGTCGCCGTCTGCGACGTGGACGAGTTTCACTATCGTGACCGTGAATGGGGCAAGGGGCCGCCGCTTGGACGTCGTGCTGCCGCCGAGCGCATTTCTTCCGCCTACGCCAGCAGTCGTTCAGGAATACCTGCTCGAGGCATACAGCAGACCGATGATTTCCGTGAAGTGATTTCACGAACGGATGTCGACGCCGTCCTGATTGCCACGCCGGATCACTGGCACGCAATCTGTACAGCAACCGCAATCATTGCAGGCAAGGATGTCTACTGCGAAAAACCGGTCACACATCTGTTTGCAGAGGGACGTCGAATTGCAGATCTGACTGCAAGACACAGGACGGTCTTTCAGGTCGGCTCGCAGCAGCGTTCAGACTCGCTGTTTCGCCGCGCTGCAGAACTTGCTCGAAACGGCATCCTTGGAGAACTGCAGCGAGCAGAAGTGGGACTCCCACCGGGCTATGACGGACCTCAGGGCAGCACTCAGATCATCCCGGTTCCAGATCATCTGAATCACGAAATGTGGTGCGGCCCCTCGGTCCGGCTCCCGCTGATGCAGGCTCGCCATCATCGCTGGTGGCGTGGGCATCGTGCCTATGGCGGCGGCGTGCTGATGGACTGGATCGGGCACCACAATGACATCGCTCACTGGGCAATCGGCTGCGACCGATCCGGGCCCGAGGAGGTCATGGCCGACACATGGGAATATCCGCAGACAGAGATCTACAACACTCCGCACAACTACACGATTCGCTGTCGCTATGCGAATGGCATCGAGTCAACAATCTCCAGCAGCAACCAGCAGGGCCTGAAACTGATCGGTACCGCAGGCTGGGTTCATGTCACACGCGGCAGAATCACGGCTTCGGATGACCGTTGGGTGGATCCTTCGTTTCGGCCCGGCAGCATCATGCTGGAGCAGTCAGACGACCATCTGGGCAATTTTCTGGACTGCATCCGTTCCCGCAGTCAGTGCATCGCCCCTGCCGAAACTGGTCATCGCTCAATCACCCCCGGACACCTGGCATACGTGTCTGCAGAACTTGGCAAACCGCTGCAGTGGGACCCGACGACAGAGACAATCAGGAACGACGCACGTGGAAATGAGATTCTGAACCGGCTGCACTACGAGTCGCCGTGGGCGCTTCCGGAGGTTTCCAGCGGCTGAAGCAGACAAACCTCCGACGGAACTTCCACGGGCAGCTCCCCGGGCAGCTCCACAGCATCTCTCCAGGTCCGTACTGCTGAACAACTCAGCGACGCTCAACACTGCGATCGCAGATCGCAGTCGGTCCAGTCCTACCGCCCTGGATCCTGCCAGATGCGGTAAGAATGAATCCACATCCGGGGTCACAATCTGTTGAGTTTCCATCACGTAGATTTGGCAATTCAGTCTGGCAGCCAGCCGGGTCATCGTGCCAATTGATTCGCGATCAATGTTTCGCACGTCAACGCGGATGCCGATTCCTTCAAGTGTGCCATCCGAGATGAATGCTTCGACAAGTACATTGTCTTCATCACCCCACCGCAAGATTTCCGGGCACCACGAATCAAGCGGCGAAAACGCGGTGGCGATAATCTGTCGGTAATCGTCGTTGGGCTGATTGGCCAGCCACCAATTGGTTGTGTCGAGGCCATCATCAGTAATCGCGGATTCGATGCAGTCCGGCGCGTCCGGGACGATTTGATCGGGTATCAGCTGGAGATCGAATTGCCAGACGGCCATGTGATTGTTCGCGAGATTGTCTTAGCCAAATAACGTCAAAGGTCACCGGGCGGCAACGAGAGATTCTCAAATTCAGATTCGCGTGGCTTCGCCGCTCCGGTGCACCGTTTTGTTCGTCGTGATCTGAAGCGCGGACGATCTGACTTCTGCTCCTCGGCCTGGAGTCGATCAACCAGTGCATCAAGAGTTCCACCGGCGTCGGCGAGTAGGCGTTCGCGGACGGCATGCAATTCATCAAGAATTGGATTCTTTGTCATTGCCGTTGTCTCCGCCAAGGAATTCTGATGGCGTACAGATCAGTAGTTGTGCGAATCCGTGATCGTCCAAAAGGCGATAAACACGGGGCAACTCGTGGGCGTTTGCAATGTGCTTGCAATTCAGTGTCAGCAAGTATTGTACGCCCGCTACCGCCGCAGCGGCAACGTGAAGTGCATCAGCAACCGCCTTTGCGGGCATGATCGACGCGGACACGATCGCACGGTCCAACGACCGAACGTCGTCGTCGATCGAAACCGTTGGTATACCGTCCAGCAATTTCAATCGCTCTGCTGCTGCGGATGGATCACCAGTGGATGCCTCGTCAATGACAAGCTGCGACGTGACCAGTTCAAACTGGGGCGTTCGATCGCCCACCAATCGCGGGCCTGCTGTTGAATCGCAGCGATCTGAATGTCCGAACTCGGCCACGCCGTCGCGTGACTGACGATCGATGTTTCAATGGACACTGTGTCCATCGTGTCGTCCTTTCACGACGAACATCTATTCGATGGAATGCGGCAATATCTGGTGCCGCTGCTCTCAACGGACCTTCTTACGAACTGCGTCCCAGGTCAACGACTGGCAGTGATTTCACCTGCGTTCTGCGGATGCGGGGCTGAGTGGTTGCCAGCGCCCAGG
>JALRDR010000238.1 GCA_023262145.1 Planctomycetaceae bacterium
GCAACAGAAAAAGCCCGGGCATTCTGCAGAATGGCCGGGCTTTTCTGTGTCTGCTGGAAACTGATGCTGATCAGCTGGTCGCTTTTTCGGCAGCCTGGTCCTCCGCAAGTTCCAGCAATGCCCGTTTGTAGTCCACTGGCATTACCTTGTGGAACTGCGGAAGCGTTTCGTCCCAGCGAGCAAGAATATCCTCACCCACCGCGGAGCCGGTGTAGCGGACGTGATCACTGATGATCTGATGCAGTTCGGCGATATCAGCCTCTGCTTCAACCTGTTCGAGTTCCACCGTCTCCAGGTTGCAGTTGATCAGAAACTTCTGCAGTGGGTCAAAGACATAAGCCACCCCACCGGACATCCCGGCGGCAAAGTTACGTCCTGTCGGTCCGAGTACCACAGCACGACCACCAGTCATGTATTCCAGACCGTGGTCACCCACGCCCTCGATGACCGCAGTCGCTCCGGAATTACGAACACAGAACCGTTCTGCAGCAATTCCTCGGAAATACGCTTCGCCGGAGGTGGCCCCATACAGCGCCACATTCCCGATGATCACGTTCTCCTCGGCGTTGAAGCCACTGGTCTTCGGCGGATAGACGATCAGGCGACCGCCGGAAAGTCCCTTGCCCGCGTAGTCGTTGGCATCCCCTTCAACTTCGATGGTCACACCGTGTGCCAGCCAGGCTCCCACACTCTGGCCGACTGAACCACTGGCCTTGACGTGGATGGTGCCGTCAGGAAGTCCGTCTGCACCCGCGGCTCGACTGACCTCGTTACTCAGAATGGTTCCGAGGGAACGGTCTGTGTTGACCACGTCGACTTCGATATAAACGGACTCGCCGTTCTGCAGAGCAGACTCACACTGCCGCAGAAGTTCCATGTCGCGGACGCTGTCCAGCGAATGATCCTGTTCAATGGTGCAGTAAGTCTGTACGTCTGCGTGAGGCTTCACGGCTGGAGTCAGGATGGGCGAAAGATCGAGTGTTTTCGCCTTCCAGTGGGAGACTGATTCGTCCAGTTCCAGCATATCCACCCGACCGACCATCTCATTGATGGTGCGGAATCCCAGTTCTGCCATGATCTCGCGAGTCTCCTCGGCAACCATGAACAGATAGTTGACAACATGTTCCGGCTTGCCCTGGAACTTTCGGCGGAGTTCAGGATCCTGAGTCGCAATTCCGACGGGGCATGTGTTCAGATGACATTTTCGCATCATGATACAGCCCAGCGTAATCAGCGGCGCTGTCGCAAATCCGTACTCTTCAGCGCCCAGTAATGTGGCTACGACGACGTCACGTCCGGTTTTGAGCTGTCCATCAGTCTGCAGACGCACCCGGCTGCGCAGATCGTTCATCACGAGGGTCTGGTGAGTTTCAGCCAGGCCAAGCTCCCACGGCAGACCCGCATGCTTGATGCTGGTGAGCGGAGAGGCGCCGGTGCCACCGTCGAATCCGGAAATCAGAATATTGTCGGAGTGTCCTTTGGCAACGCCGGAAGCGATCGTTCCCACGCCCACTTCGGAGACCAGCTTCACACTGATACGAGCCCGACGATTTGCGTTCTTCAGGTCGTAAATCAGCTGTGCAAGGTCTTCGATGGAGTAAATGTCGTGATGCGGTGGCGGACTGATCAGACCGACACCGGGAGTTGAAAGTCGGGTGGAGGCAATAACCTTGTCAACCTTGTGACCGGGCAGTTCTCCACCCTCACCGGGCTTTGCTCCCTGAGCAATCTTGATCTGAATCTCGTCGGCATTGGTCAGATACCAGGAAGTGACTCCAAAGCGACCTGATGCCACCTGCTTGATTGCAGATCGACGCGAGTCCCCGTTTTCAAGCGGCACGAATCGTTCATACTGTTCGCCACCTTCACCCGTATTGCTTTTGCCTCCGAGCCGATTCATGGCAATCGCGAGCGATTCGTGCGCTTCGGCAGAGATAGACCCGTAACTCATCGCACCGGAACAGAACCGTTTCACAATTTCGGCGGCTGGTTCCACTTCGTCGAGCGGAACCGGGGTGCCGCTGCGGAACTTGAGGAGTCCGCGGAGATGACAGGCGCGCGTTGTTTCGCGATTGACAAGCTCGGAGAAGTCCCGGTAAGCGTTCTTGTCTCCCTGACGGGCAGCCTGCTGAATGCGACCAATCGTATGCGGATTCCAGGCATGCTGCTCGCCGCGACGACGCCACGCATACAGCCCGGTGTTGGGAAGCTCTGAGGATGCGGATTCCGGGTTGTCCGGAAAACCCAGCTGGTGACGCATCAGACCTTCTCTGGCAAGCAGATCGAAGCCGACCCCGCGAATTCGACTGGGAGTGCCGGCAAAGCACAGATCGATGACTTCCGGTGAAAGTCCAAGTGCCTCAAAGATCTGAGCACCCTTGTAGCTTGCCAGTGTGGAGATGCCCATCTTCGCCATCACCTTGAGCATGCCGCGAGCCACTCCGGTGCGATAGGTGGAGATGATTTTTTCATCATCCCAGTCCCCTGTCAGGCGACCCGCTTTCCGCGCATCCGCCAGCGCGTCGAGCGCCAGATACGGGCTGACGGCATCCGCACCGTATCCGATAAGCAGGCAGAAGTGATGCACTTCCCGAGCCTCTCCGGACTCCACTGCCAGGCCAATGCGAGTTCGCTGCTCGTGTCGCACGAGGTGATGGTGCACTGCCCCGGTCGCCATCAGCGAACTGATCGGAATGCGCTCTTCGCCGCAATTGCGATCTGACAGCACCACCAGGCTGTAACCAGCGGCGATGGCTGCCGTCGCTTCACTGCAGATGCGGTCCAGTGCCGGCCGCAGTCCCGCTTCCCCTGCCGATCGCGGGTAAGTGATGTCGATGACCTGAGTCTTCCAGCCGCGATGATCCAGCGACTTTAATCCGGCCATCTGGCGACTTGTCAGAATCGGATGCGGCAGGCGGAGACGGTGAGCACTTTCGGCGGTTGGCCGGAGCAGATTTCCTTCCGGACCTATGTAGCACTCCAGTGACATGATCACTTCTTCGCGAATCGAGTCGATCGGCGGATTGGTGACCTGCGCAAAGATCTGATGGAAGTAGTCATACAGCATTCGCGGCTTGTCACTCAGACATGCCAGAGCGGCATCGTTGCCCATGGAACCGATGGGATCCTTGGCCGACTTGAGCAGTGGCAGGAGCAGAAACTGCATTGTCTCGGTGGTGTATCCAAAGGCCTGCATGCGAGCCAGAAGATCATCGCCCGTCAGCTGCTCAACTGTTTCAGGCTGAGCAATATCGTCCAGCTGAATTCGCTGTTCCGCTACCCAGTCGCGATATGGTCGTGCGGCACACATCGTCGCCTTGAGCTCTTCATCGTCGATGATGCGGCCTTCTTCAAAGTCCACAAGGAACATGCGCCCCGGCTGCAGCCGTCCCTTGTAGAGCACATTGTCCGGCTCTACCGGCAGCACCCCCACTTCACTTGCCATAATCACGCGGTCATCGTGAGTCACGTAATAACGACTGGGGCGAAGTCCGTTTCGATCCAGCGTGGCCCCGATGTAATGCCCGTCTGTAAACGAAATCGAAGCCGGTCCGTCCCATGGTTCCTGCAGAGCAGACATGTATTCGTAGAAACCTCGCTTTGATTCCGGCATGGTCTGGTGATTCTGCCACGCCTCCGGAACCATCATCATCACCACTTCCTGCAGCTTGCGACCGGAGTGGTAAAGCATTTCCAGCGCGTTGTCGAAACAGCCGGAGTCAGATGTGTGCGGCTCAACGATCGGGAACAGCTTCTTGATGTCCTCACCAAACAGTTCACTCTCCATGACACCCTGCCGCGCAAACATCCAGTTGGAGTTGCCCTTCACGGTGTTGATCTCACCGTTGTGAGACATGAACCGCAGCGGCTGAGCTCGGTCCCAGCTGGGGAACGTATTGGTTGCGAATCGTGAATGCACCATCGCCAGATGGCTGTCGTAGTCTTCTGCCTGGAGGTCCCTGAAGAATGGCATCACCTGAAATGATGTCAGCATGCCCTTGTAGATGATCACCTTGGTGGACAGGGAGCAGATATAAAACAACAGAGCCTGTGAAAGTTCTCCGTTGCGAAGGCGATGGCTGGCCAGCTTGCGCACGATGAACAGCTGTCGCTCAAATGCTTCCTGATCCAGACCGTCAGCAGCTCCGACGAAGAGCATCTCCATCCGGGGAGCACAGTCGCGAGCCGTCTTTCCAATGTCTGCACCATCAAAATCAACGGGCAGCAGGCGCCAGCCAAGACACTGCTGGCCCTGATCGCGAATGAGCCCTTCGACGACGGAGCGACACTCCTCCCGCTGCTCTGCATCCTGTGGCAGGAATACAATTCCAGCTCCGTACTGACCAGCTGGCGGCAACGTGATGTTCAGATCTTCCTGAGCAACGCGAGACAAAAATCGGTGGGGCAGGGCGGTGAGCATCCCGGCGCCGTCTCCGGTGTTCGATTCACAGCCACAGGCACCGCGATGATCCATCTGCTGCAGCATCACAGCGGCGTCCGCAACGATCTGATGGCTTCGCTTACCCTTGATATGGGCGACAAACCCCACACCGCAGTTTTCGTGCTCGTTGGCAGGATCGTAGAGACCAACCGCGCCCGGAGCTCCGTAGGGAGCTCGCTGAACCATCGGATACTGATTGCCGCGTACATCTTCCATCGCTACTTGCCCTATCTTCTTTTGAATCTTGCCGACCTGCCGCTGCAGTTGCATCACCGCCAGCCAGTTACAGCGTGCGGATTCAGCGTGCAAACCAGTCTGTCAGTACCAATCCAGCCCAGACCAGGACACCGGGAGCGCAACGATTTCACTGCTGATCTCGCTGACACTCAGGCAACCCGGACGGGGAGGGTCAGCACGGGAGCAGAACGAATTGCTTGCCTGCAGGTTTGAGTTTTCTTCCATTCGCTGCACCCGCGGCCTGCTGAACCGAGTTCGCCGCAACATCAACCCGCATCGGAAGCGGCTGGCTGGCGAAAAGTTCACGATCAGGACCAGTTAACGACATGACACGGGGCTCGATTCAGAAGTTTTCTCAGAGTAATTATTCAACGAGCGTCAACCCCGGGCAGCCGGGATGGATTCGCCACTTTGGGGACACCTGTTCGCGGTGAACGGACAGTCGGAGCCCAACGGGATTACAGTCAGGTTTGCCCGAACACAACAATACACTTCCGCACACTTCTGCAGCTCGTCCTCACCGCTGCAACAAATTCATATCCGATTACAGCTCAACACCAAACGCCAGTGAAACACCGACCCACAGTCTGCGTTTCTTCAGAATCGCTGCCCATTCAGACTCGCTGACGAACATGATTGCGGTGACAATCCTGATTTCAGCAGCGACCGCCCTGAATCAACCGTTTTTTCAGTGTCCGGCAGATGTAAAGCAGCCCCTGACAACCTCGGATTATTGTGACACTCGCTGTGCAGGAAAACAACCATTCCCAGTGTTTCCGGGAACAATCCTGGCATCGACAGTGCTGTTCCCGAGTGTCAGACTGCCCCGAAATATCCCAATTTGCTAACATCCCAATGGCTCCGGGAATCCTGCGGCGACTTTGCCAACCCAGACGGATGGATTTGCCAGAAAATGGGGCATGTTTGTTCAGTTGCGGTGGGCCGTGAGTCCGCATGCCGCGTGTTCCTCACCCAATCAATCCGCAGAACTGTCACATTCCAATCATGACCGGTTCTTCTCAGGATCAATCGACGCGGCATCTTTCGGATGACCCACTCAATTCCCCGGTGCAATTCCTCAAAGGTGTTGGACCACTACGGGCACAACTGCTTGAGAAACTGAACATCAGAACAGCCCAGGATCTGCTCTTCCATATCCCGGTGAGTATCGACGACTACTCTGAACTGTGCTCCGTACCAGAGCTGGAAGCCGGAACTGAGCAGGCTGTTTACGGCGAGGTGGTTGACCGCGACGTCAGACACCTCCGCGGTGGCCGTACACTTACCGGTGTACTGCTGAACTGTGATGGACATTTCGTACGTGGCGTCTGGTTCAATCAGCCATGGATGTTCAAGCGATTCTCTGAAGGTGATCGACTGATCTTTCGTGGCAAGCCGGCGCACCGATCCGGACGCTGGGAATTCAATAATCCCGGCGTCACCCCACTTCACGAGGACGAGCAACCTGATCAGTCGGACGGAATTCTGCCGCGTTACCCGCTGACTGAAGGTATCCGCATGGAGGGCATGCGGAAAATGACTCGAGCCGCAGCGATGACTCTGGCGGATCAGCTGCACGATCCCCTGCCGGCATTCCTTCGTGAGCGTCTGGAGCTGCCCGATCTGCCGTCAGCAGTGCGTGCACTGCATGCACCTGCAGATCGCGAACAGTGGGAGGCGGGTCGTCGTCGGGTACTTCTGCAGGACCTGCTGGAATTTCAGCTGGGGCTGGCATTGCGGCGAAGGATGACACAACGCCTGACAGCCCCTCGAATTGAGGTTCCAGCTCGGGTCAATGCCCGAATTCGCAGACTGTTTCCGTTTCGACTGACCGCAGGACAGGAGTCTGCGATTCAGGATCTGATCCGTGATCTCAACGCGGAGCAGCCGATGCATCGGTTGCTGCAGGCAGACGTCGGCGCGGGCAAAACGGCCGTCGCTGCCTATGGTCTGCTGGCGGCCGTGGCAGCAGGCTGCCAGGCCGTGCTGATGGCTCCGACGGAAGTTCTGGCCAGTCAGCACTGGGAGACGCTGGACGAACTTCTGACTGGCAGTCGTGTCCAGCGGGGGCTGCTGCTGGGCGGTATGCCGGCTGCCAGACGGCGAGAGACACTGCAGCAGATTGCTGATGGCAGCATGCAGCTGATCATCGGAACTCAGGCGCTGATTCAGGACAGTGTTCAGTTCCACCGCCTCGGAGTGGCAGTGATTGATGAACAGCATCGTTTCGGCGTACGACAGCGCTCCCGATTCTCCGCTGCTGAATTCAGTCCGCATGTGCTGGTGATGACAGCGACCCCCATCCCCAGAAGTCTCTGCCTGACACAATTCGGCGATCTGGATGTTTCGCTCATTCGTGATCTTCCCCCGGGGCGTCAGAAAGTGATCACGGCGCGGATTTCGAATTCCCTGGAGGAGCAGAAAGTCTGGGACTTTGTGGAGCAGCAGGTGGCGGCGGGAAGGCAGGCCTATGTCGTGTGTCCGCGTGTGGAAGGGCAGTCAGAAAATGATTCCGCTTCTGCTGAGCAGTTGTTTGCTCAGCTGCGGCGCGATTCACTGCAGAAACTCCGACTGGATCTGCTGCACGGGCAGATGGATCGGGAACAGCGTCATTCAGTCATGCATCGTTTCCGCAGCGGCGAGACTGATGTGCTGGTTTCAACCACTGTGATCGAAGTGGGTGTGAACGTCCCCAACGCTACCATTATGGTGATTCAGCAGGCCGAACGATTCGGGATTGCTCAGTTGCATCAGCTGCGCGGACGTATTTGTCGCGGAACTCACCAGGGATTCTGCTTTCTGCTTTCGCAATCTGAAACGCCGGAGGCTGTCAAGCGGCTGACTGCCCTGACGGAAACCACGGACGGGTTTGAACTGGCAGAACTGGATGCGGAGCTGCGTGGTCCCGGAGACATCCTCGGATTACGACAGAGTGGAGCCATGCCACTACGTTATGCCGACCCGATTCGGGATCTGGAACTGCTGAAGCAGTCACGTATTATTGCGCAGCAGCTGATTGAAAACGGTGAATTTGATTCCACAGACTGCTCTGACCTGAGAGCAGTCGTGCTGCTGCGTTTTTCGAGATTATTTGATCTGCCACAGACCGGGTGAGAGCGAAGGAGCAGGGCGGTCGTCGGCATCGGGAAGAGAGCAGGGCGACGACACGGCAACGACCGGGCAACGGGGCAAGGCAACGAGAAAGCAGCTCAGAGAAGTGCGTTCAGGTGCGAATCCACCCACCACCCAGAACACGTGGGCCATCATAAATCACAGCCAGTTGTCCCGGAGCAACTCCCTGGATGGGATCATCCGGAATGATGGCTGCCGTGTCCGACTGGTCCGCTGACAGAATAACGCGGCAGGGTACAGCCTCGTGCCGATAGCGGACCTGCACAAGCACCTCACGATCTGCGGCAGGCGGATCTGCCAGCCAGTTCATTTCAACAGCAAAGAACTGCTGCACTTCGAGGTCTTCGCGTCTGCCCAGGACAACGTCACGGGTCTGCGGATGGATTCGCACCACAAATCTCGGCTCGCCGAATGCAATTCCCAGTCCTTTTCGCTGGCCAACGGTAAATCGTTCGTAGCCATCGTGCTGTCCCAGCACATGCCCATCAGGATCGACAAAGTTTCCGGCGGTTCCGCTGAACTCCCGATAGCGACTCAGGAAACCGGCGTAATCGTTGTCGGGAACAAAGCAGATTTCATAGCTGTCTTTTTTGTCCGCAACGCGGAGACCTGACTCGGCGGCAAGGCTACGGATCTGCGGTTTCTGAAAGCCCCCAAGCGGCAGCAGGATTCTGGGGAGCAGCTGCCGTTGAATTCCCGAAAGCACATAGGACTGATCCTTGTTCGCATCAGTACCGCGAAACAAGCTGAGATTTCCGGACACTGCATCCTGCTCGATGCGGGCATAGTGACCGGTGGCAATTCGGTCGGCACCAACCTGCTGCGCAAATTCCCACAGCTTGCCGAACTTGAGCCAGTTGTTGCACTGCACGCAGGGATTGGGAGTTCGGCCGGCAAGGTATTCGTCGGCAAAATAATCCTTGATCCGGCGAAACCCGTCCTGAAAGTCGAGCGAGTGGAAGGGGATTCCGAGGCGATCCGCCACTCGTCTGGCGTCGGCTGCATCGTCAGCACTGCAGCAGCCCTGGCGGTGTGCCGGAGCATTCATGACAGGCAGCAGAGGTTCGGCGGGCAGGGCACAAGCGGATTCCGTTTCGCCCGACCGCATGAACAGCCCGATCACATCGTAACCCTGCTGATGCAGCAGTACTGCAGCCGCAGAACTGTCCACTCCGCCGCTCATTGCCAGTACGACTCGATCACCCATGCACGTGCAGTTCCTTACTACGCTGCAGATCTACAGGCCTGCAGCATGACAATTCCCGTCTTCTCAGCCAAAGCGCTGCTGCAGTATAATCCTTCGTGGCGTTTTTACTGCACCCTGCGTGTCCAACTTCGCTGGTTTCCACTGTTCAGAGCTGTTTGTTCCATGCTGCGACGACTTTTCGACGTGTCTCTGGCCGCCACCGCTCTCCTGCTGCTGTCGCCGGTCCTGCTGCTGGCTGCCCTTGGGGTTCGGCTCTCCAGTCCCGGTGCGGTGCTTTACCGTGCACGTCGTGCCGGGCTCGGTGGAATTCCCTTCGTGATGTACAAATTTCGCACCATGCATGACTCGCGCATACAGGGGAGCCTGATCACCGGACATGCCGATGACCGGGTCTACCCGCTGGGAAAACTTCTGCGGGCGACCAAAGTCGATGAACTGCCACAGCTCTGGAATGTGCTCCGCGGAGACATGTCGATTGTGGGGCCCCGTCCTGAAGATCCCCAGATCGTCGCACAGCATTACGACGAAATGGCAATGCTGTCTCTCAATGTGCGGCCAGGACTGGCAAGTCCGGGAAGCATTTACGGGACGACACACATGCACCTGATGGGTGACGATGTCGATCCGCAAACCGCCTACCTGCGCGATCTTCTGCCCATCAAACTGGCGCTGGAGGTAGTCTACGTGCAGAATCAGTCGATCTCAGGCGACTGCGCTGTCATCCTGCGAACGATCGCCACGATTCTGCAGATGTCTGCCGGACGTCGAACCTTTCCTGATCCGCCCGAACTTCCCGCCGCCCAGCGACTGCTGCAGGACTTTCAGGAGCAGCAACACAACGCTGCCCAGACGCGACATGCGGCTTAGAACTGCAGAAACAAACCCGCATCCGGGCTGATCACGGTGACCTGAAGTGTTCTCCGACCACGGTACGGACCGCGGCGGTACACACTTTCAGCGTTTCCCAGTACGGCTGCCAGCATTCTCTTGCCTGGCACTCAGTGATGTATCAGGTACTCAGTGATGCTGCGGTACGTCGCTGAGCCAGCCGGAAGCATCCAGTGGAAAGTCTCCCGGCTCACCGGAAAACTCAAGCCGCGGGTGTTCTCGAACACTCTCAAAGCAGGCCTCGGAAACTCGCATGCGACTCAGATGCAGTGTGTCGGAAATCTGTACGATGCGAGCATCCTCCGGCGGCACCAGGCCAATGGTGGTCAGGGCAGCCTCGATCGCTTCGGCGTCCGTATCAAAAGTGATCGGGATCATTGCCGCCTCGGGATGATTCCCCGTAAGACAGTTAATGCGCGTAATGACCGGGTCGATCTGCGCTACTGCCCGCGTCGTTGTGAATTCTGCCATACCAATCCCGGTGGCATTTCCACCTGTTTCCGGAGTCAGCCCGCGGACCATAATGCGGCGACAAAGAATGCTGTCCTTGTCGGTTGCTGCATGGTCGTTGAATTTTCGGCCGACGACATTCGCGTCCATACCGACGCCACTGATGTTCTTCCCGATCCGGTCGACAATGAGCAGATCGACGTGCTCGAACGGCAGCCGCGGAAGCCACTCGTTGGCCAGTTGCAGCAGCTCCGGTTCCCGAGCAGCAAAATCTTCGGGACGTACAGCTTCCACCATCGCCGTCTGATCCAGTGCGTTTTCGAGAATCGCGAGGCCCCCGCAGACACCGCACACATCCAGTACCCGCGCGGCCACGGATTCAATGATCTCCGGAAAACTCATGGACAGTATTCCGGCATGATACACCAGTGCTCCGGCGTGCTTGCCCAGACCAATCAGCATCATCTTGTGCAGACCTGATTCGACGGGACCGACAAAACGCGTGTGCGGCTTGACCCGATTCACGACGAACACATGATCCGCCTCAGCTGCGAAACGATCGAAGTGCACCGGCAGGCCGCCCGCTGTGCGAGCGACAACGACGGTTTCCATGGTCGCTCGTATCGGGGCACCAGTACTTTCTTCGGTGACCCCAAGGGAGCGCAGCATGCGTACCTGCCCCTCTGCGGTGCCGCCACCATGGCTGCCCATTGCCGGAACCAGAAATGGCTCTGCACCCAGTTGCCGAAAATGACTCACGACTTCACGCAGAATCACCGCGATACCAGCAATTCCCCGACTGCCGGCCGGAATCGCCACGGTATCACCCGGGGAGATACGCTCCTGCAGCTGCAGCTTCGCCAGCTGCTGCTGAACCGCACCCGGGATGTCTTCCAGTGTCGGTGTCTGAAAATGCTGAATGACATCACACATTCGAGGGAACACGGCCATCAATCTGCTCCTGAACCCGAAATCTGCACTTCCGATTGTCTGCTGAGTCTGCTCTCTGCCGGCTTCAGATCCGTATCTGATCACTGTAATCCGATCACCGGTAATCTGATCACCGGCTAACTGCCGGTCAGCCAGCAAGGACACTGCCTGCTGTCCACTGAATTCGGAACTGTAATGTCAGATCAGGTCCACTGGTAGCTGGTCAATGCGCGCCGCCAGGATGAAGTCATTCAGTGACAAGCCGTGAATTGCATGTGTCCAGATTTCCACCGTCAGATTGCGGTAGCCCACAAGGTGCAGATCCGGGTGATGCCCTTCCTGTTCCGCAACTTCACTGATGCGATTGAAGAATCTCAGCCCGGCCTCAAAATCCCTGACGCGGAATTCCCGGCAGATGCGATTCGGATCACTTTTCAGTGTCCAGTCATTCAGAACCTGCAGTTGTTCTGCCGCCTGCTCCGGGGTCAATGCGGGGACGCCACCTTCGCAGGGAACACACCGTGCGGAACAAAGCTGTTGAGCAGACTGAATCTCAGACATTTGTCGAAGCTCCTGTTACGGCCGGCCGTGCACGAGCCGGAAGCATGAATCTGTGTTTCAGGAATTCAGTTTCAGCCGGCAGTAGCGTTTGCGACCGGCCCAGATGAGCAGGCCGTCCTGCAGTTCAATTTCCTGTTCGGCCGCCGTAATCGCTGCCTTGTCTTCCCCCAGACGCGCTCCACCGCCTGCAATCAGTCGGCGTGCCTCCCCGTTGCTGCTGCAGAGATTCAGTGCACTGAGCAGGCGAAAGGCAGGAACACTGTTCTGCCCCTGCAGTTCGGCCGGTAGTTGAACTTCCGGAATATCAACCGGCAACGCAGACCCGCCAATCTCTGCCTGCCAGCGATCCGCAGCCGCAGTTGCCTCATCCGCAGAGTAGTACTGTGAAATGACATCGCGGGCGAGTGTCAGCTTGGCTTCCTTGGGATGCCCTGCAAGCAGCCGCTCAGATTGCTCCATCGGCAACTGGGTCAGCAGTTCAAAGTACATGCCCATGACAGAATCCGGCAGCTGCATGAACTTCTTCATCATCTCATAGGGTGCTTCACTGATGCCAATGTAGTTGCCCAGACTTTTCCCCATCCGCCGCACGCCATCAAGACCAACCAGAATCGGAGACATCACGGCAATCTGCGGACTGAGGTTCTGCTGAGTCTGCAGGTCTCGAGCCAGCATGAAACTGTAGAGCTGCTCGGTCCCACCCAGTTCGATGTCAGCTCGAATCTCTACGCTGTCCCAGGCCTGCATGACCGGATACAGACATTCGTGCAGGAAGATCGCCTTTTCTTCACGATAGCGCCTCGCGAAATCGTCTCGCGTGAGCAGCTGAGCAATCGTGACCCGACCACACAGGTTGAGCACATCGGAGAATTCCATCCGGCTGAACCAGTCTCCATTGCGGTGGATCTCTGCCCGTGACAGATCCACTACGCGACCAACCTGATTCAGGTAGTCGCGAGCATTGTTCTCGACTTCCTCGGCGGTAAGACGCCGGCTGCGGGCTTCATCGCGACCGCTGGGATCACCAACCAGTGCCGTGTAGTTGCCGATGATGATGACCGCCTGATGTCCCAGTTCCTGAAACTGACGCATCTTGCGCAGCGGTACAGTGTGTCCCAGATGCACATCAATCCCGGTCGGATCGATCCCATATTTGATGCGCAGGGGGGTTCCGCTTTCGAAGCTTGCCTGCAGCTTCTTACGCAGCTCTTCCTCCGGCACAATTTTTTCAACACCACGCCGGATGATCTGCAGTTGTTCTTCGACAGGAGGAAACGATGCGCTCATGAATCACTGAATTTCGCAGACAGGTTGTGGAGTCAGAATCATTTGCAAACGAACTGGCTGCAAAGTCTAGCACACACCCGCAATGCTGTCTCAGTACCTCTGCCGCCACCCTGCCGCCTTCCGATGTGCGGGAGGGATTCTGCAGGTTGTAGGTGACCATGTGCAGGTTTTTGCAGAGATCTTTCAAGCTGGTGAAAAACAGCTCAAGTCCGGTGAATTCATGTTAACCGGCCGCGGCATTCAGGACGATGCAGAATCATGAAGTCGCAAGGCAACTGCACGATGACTCTCATGCCCGGCAGCATCTGGCAGCTGCATCGCGTTCCTGCATGCTGCAATTCAATGGCACTGAAGTGACCACGAGTGCAGTTGTTCACAATAAAGTCCGCTCGGATCTGCGAAGATTCCTCGGCCCATTGCTGCTGATCCTGTCACTGGGAAACCCGGCAGCAGCTTCCGATCTGCCAGGAAGTGCACGCGCAACCGTGGGATTGGAACCGGCAGCCCCGGCGCCGCAAACTGAGTCCTCAGCCCCGGAAACTACGCTCCAGACTCTGCAGGACGAGCTCCGCCGCCTGCGGGCCGAGCTGGATTCGGGGAAATCTGTCTATCCTCAGGTTTCAGTCGGTGGGCTGCTGCAGGCGGAGTCCGCATGGATTCGCCAGAACGACAATTCCATCAGTGATCCGCTGCTCAACGATCTGCAGGACCATCGTGGTATCCGCAGGTCACGACTGACTGCGACAGGAAAAGTTGCTCCAAATGTTGGCATGATGCTGGACCTCGACTTCTCACTGCCCGGACGTCCGACGCTCATGGATGTTGTTGCTCATATTTCTGATGTTCCGTTCCTGGGGACCGTCAGCATCGGCCAGTTTCGGCTGCCATTCGGGCTTTCTGAACTGACCAGCGTGAAGGAATTGCCCCTTTTTGAACGCCCGATCACATTTGCAATGACTCCGTTTCGGCAGATCGGTGTCGGGTTCAGCAATACGACTGCAGACAAACGTACACTGCTCGCTGCATCTGTTTTTGGCTCAGATACCGACCGTTTCGGGAACAGCTTTGGTGACTCGGTTTTGGTACCGCTGAGCGAATCACATCGGCAGTCCTGATGGATGACGATGCCGAATTTCTGCTGCACGTCGGACTGGGGCATAGCTTTCTGCAGCATTCCGCAGGGACGATGCGGATCCGAACAGCTCCGGAATACGCCGGACCGGCCGACAATCCACTGAGTCTTCCGGCATTCATCGATACCGGTGTCTTCGCAGCCGATTCGTCCAACATCCTGAATGCCGAGCTGGCCGGGACCTGGGGACCTGTCCATGCAGAGTCGGAGTTTCGCGTGACTTCGGCAGACACGGGCGGGAGCGGAACCGTGCATCTCCCGACAGCTTATACACAATGCGGCTGGATCCTCACGGGCGAACATCGACCTTACAGGAAAGCTCAGGGTGTTCTGGGGCGAGAGCGTCCGAAGAACCCACTCGGACAGAAATCCCCGCACGGCCAGAGTTGTGGACTCGGGGCTTTGGAAGCAGTTTTTCGCAGGTCATGGATGGACCTGAACGACAATGCCATTGTCGGCGGTGAGCTGGTCACGACCACGTGGGGACTGAATTGGTACCTGAATGATTACACAAAGCTGCAGTTCAACTGGGTACGGGCGGACCGAGATTCGACGACTGCCGCTGAAAGTACAACAGCTCTGGTTGCACTCCGTATGCAGCTGGACTTCTGAGGCGGCTCACCCTGCCTGTGGTCTTCCTGCAACTCCTGCAGAAGTCGGTGCTGTTCCGGGCAGAGGTTGCCATATTTCTCCGCTCAGTCGCAGCTTCCGGCTCAGACACACGTTCTCCGCATCCGATCTTCCTCACAGGGCGAATTGGATTCGAGCCGGTTTCCTGGGGGGGAACGGGCCCGCGAGCTGCAAACGAAGTCACCAGACCGACAGCTCAGGCCAGCATTATGTCCGGGCGGGACATCGTGCTGCCTTGCGCAGTACTTCGCGTACTGCATCGGACCATACCGACGTAAATCGGCATCGCCTCCATACACGAGCCAGTTCCTGATTGATTCGGGTGCTGCAGGGGTGCGCGTATGCTCTGGGTCGGCGGACAAATTGAACTGCATCGTCGCGCAGGCTCTCTGCGGCGAGATGTGTTCTGCTGCCTGCTGACCCTGTTTCTGCTGCTTTCCGGCTGTCCCCGGCTGTACGCTGATCAGCTTGAAGACCTTGCAGAGAAGGCCGGGATTCGGATTGAATCGAAGGGCAATTCTTCGGCGGCGGTACGACGCAATGCCGCACAACTGGTCCCGCTCAACCGGAGGACTGTTCCGAATCGGGCCCGAGCCGAGACGATCATCGAGTCCTGTTCTCAGTTTCGCAGACTCCCGCAACTGCGTTACACCGTCGATCGTGCGATGTACACCTATCTGCTGCAACACCCCGACGTGGCGGTCAGCACATGGCGTGCGATGGGAATTTCGGAATTCCAGATGCTCCAGACCGGAGAGGAATCTTTTCAGGCATCAGCCACTGACGGGTCTGCAGGTACAGCCGACATTCTGTATCAGGATGATCAGGAAATCGTCTTCGTGTGCACGGGGCTGTACAACAACATTCTGCTGCCCGGACCACTGACTGCATCTGCGCTGATTCGTTTTCGCTATACCCTGCAGCCACACCAGCATGGAACCCATCTGGTCACACAGCAGGCAGACGTGTTTGTGCATTTTCCGTCCGCCGGAATTGCCGGGCTGGCGAAACTGCTGTCACCGGTCACGAACGGCCTGATGGATCGGAATCTGTTTGAAGTTTCACTCTATGCAGCCATGATGTCGCGGGCCGTTCGCCAGGACCCCGAGTGGATCATCAGCATGGCCTGGGATCTTGATGGAGTCCGCCCCGAACGGCGAGGAGAGCTGGCGAAGGTAGCTGGGTTAGATCGCTTTGCCGAAGACAGTCGCACTGTGCGAATTCGTCCGGCAGGTGATACTCGATACAATCCTGTCACGGGTGAACCGGGTGTCAGCGAAACACTGAATCAGCAGCGCAGCGTTGAAGTTCCGGCTGACAATTCTGGCGGCATTGACCGTACGATTTCCTTACGGGGTCGCCCGCTGACAGAAGTGGTGGCTGACTACCCCGAGGATGGCCCGGATTCCCGTTGACGCTCCCGCAGTTTCCATGTCCCCGACTTCATCGCAGCCCAGGCCGGCAATCTCTGCCGATTCCACTCCGCCTGCGGCGAATTCTCCGCCGTCGACTGCCGTTGCCACGATTCCGCAGTTGAGCTGTTCTGTCGCCTCCAGATAGCCTGCCCCGAAGAAGAAAAGACCGCAGTCTGCTGCAACCTGCGGTCATTGTTGAATTCGGTCGACAGTGCTTGCTGCAGGACCTGGAGTTTTCCCGCATGACATTCCAGAACATGCTGATCGTGGCGTTGCTGCTGTCTGCTGCAGACAGTTGTGCAGCACAGGGACTTCGCATTTCCACGCAGATTTTCTCTCGCTCAAATGATGTGGGTGAGGATGAGGTCGTTGGTTCCAGTCTGACATTATGCCACAGTGGAAGAGTCTACGATTACGTGGCGGCGGCAGATGAACTGGTGATCTACGATCCCGTCGGAAAACGTTGCCGGTTGCTCAATTTCACTCGCGGGCTGGTGACAACCGTAACCTTCGATGAGATTCGGCATCAGATGGAGCATCGGGTACGCCGCACGAATGCAGTGCTGACGGAGATCAGTTCCAGTGCCGCTGATGCACAGACTGTCGAAAACCTGCGCTTTCAACTGCAACCCAGCTTCTCTGAAAAGTTCAGTGCTGCAGATGGAGTCATGACACTGACGGCGAAACATCTCAGCTATCGCGTCAAAACCCGCCAGTGGGAGAATCCCGAGCAGATTGCTGAATATCTTGAATATCGAGACTGGGCTGCTCAGCTGAATTCCGTTCTGCATCCGGGCAGCCTGTTTCCGGAATCACGGATGGCGGTGAATGAATCACTGCGAAAACTTTCCCGCGTGCCGGTTTCCGTGGAATTGCAGCATCACCAGCCTCCGGGAATACGACTGCGTGCGGAGCATCGGTTTACCAAGGGGCTGACCCCGGAAGATCAGACCCGAATCGCACGCTGGGAACAAATGCAGGAGCGAGGGCAGATGAAAGACGTACCGTTGCTCAGATATCAGCAGGAAGTCCTGATTTCCGGCAACCCCTGAACCGCCCACTCTGCCACTCTTTCCCCAACAGCCGAATTCCCGGCAACCTGATGGAATTGCTGTGGCTGCTGCTTCTGACTCTGCACGCATCCCCTCACTGATGACGATAATTCCCACAGGAAAATCTGTTGGGGGCCGAGCGCAAACTGCAGTTGGTGTTCACCAACGGCTGATGTCGGTGTGAGTTGCTTTGTGCGCATGCAGCCCTGTTCTGTTCACGGATGAATCTGCTGCCAGGCCGGTCATGGTGCGCGTACCGCTTTCCAGAGAATCTGCGCGAGGGCAACAGCCTGAACCCTCCACCCACGCTTCGTCCGGGCTGCGGCTGCGGCGTTTGCTGCGGACAGTTCGGTTGCTGGCAATGCTGGTTCTGCTGACCGCATTTGCCCCAAACATTGTCAGCCTCACCGGCACCGCCCATGTACTACTGGAAATCCTCGACCCCGAGCTTGCTGAGATAGTCAGTTTCGATGACGTGAATCTTGCCTGGTGGAGCCGACCGCAGATTCATGGTCTGAAAGTCAAAGCTGAACACACTGCTCTGAACCAGTCCGAACTGGAGAGTTTCATTGCTCCGGCAGATCTGCTGCATGTACGCAGAATCAGCGCAGCACAGCCACTCTGGCAACTGCTGCTGAGCGGTGGAGATGGCATCGCTCTGATCATTGAATCTGCTCAGCTTGGACCTGTGGATGTTGACCAGCAGGACTGGTTGCCGGCTGCATTGCAGAAATATGTCAGCGAAGATGCGGACGATCCGCATTCGTCCGGAGGAATGAAATGGTCGGTTACACTCAGTGATACCACCGTACTGCTGCGAATGCCCGTTGAAAAAGGCGGGGCAGAAGCAAGGATGATCAGCCTGAGTGGCTTTGACGGAGAGATTGCACAGGAGCAGGGCGAATGGGCCTTTCCGCGTTTAAGACTGCTGGCCTTTCCTGAAGAACTCCCTGTGAATGCGTCGCGAGACTGGTCGCCGGGCACACGCACGGCATCCGTCGATATGGTTTCCGATACGCCGATCATGTCGCCAGCGGTGGAAGATATCTTTCCGCCGCTTGCAGACGGACGGATTTCTTCACTGGAGATTCGTACGGATCATAACCCTGAGAATGGTGAACAGACACTGCTGATCAGTGTGACCAGCCTGGATCTGAAAATGCTGCAGCCTGTCTTCAGCCTGCTGGGAATTCACCTGGGCATTCGGGGGACCGCCACGGGAGGAATGGAAATCCAGCTGCAGGAAGCCAGCCTCAGCCACGGGCTTGCCGGACGGTTGCAACTGGAGATCTCAGATCCCGCTGTGCGTCAGCTGCAGTGGGCTGCAGGTGAATGGCTGGAGCCAGGGGAGATTTCTGTTGCGGGTGCGTTTGCATTTGCCGAAGACGGTCTGCTCTTCGATCAGCTCCACATCGATTCCGAAGTGCTCAGCGTATTCGGTGATGGAGTTCTGGGAGGGGCTGATGTCAGACGCGGCGGTGACTTTGAGTTCAGGGGAAACTGCTCGCTCGATAAGATCCACTAGCCGGTTCCAGGCGGATTCAAGGCGCGCGATGGGCCAGTTTCGTGCGCACTCGAATTCCCAATACACCTGGCAATC
>JALRDR010000314.1 GCA_023262145.1 Planctomycetaceae bacterium
ACCTTCATACGACGATAAATGCCGCGCTCTTCCGGCAGGTAGCCGACCCGCTCGTCAGCACAATTTCCTGCTGCCTGTCCGAGCACCTCGACACGGCCCCGGTCAGGGAAGAAGATCCGCAGGATCATCCGAATTGTCGTCGTTTTCCCCGATCCGTTCGGACCAATGAATCCGTAGATCGAACCGGATGCAATCTCCAGATCCAGATCACGTACTGCCACATGCGACCCAAAGGTCTTCGTGACGTCCTGCAAACGCACCGCATACTCTGTCATCGTGTTTCACTCTCATCGGCCGGCTGAATCTGTCCAGCCATCGCCGTCACTACGCATCAATTCCTGAACGCTGTCACTGTGCACATTCCGTATCGCAGTTCATTTGCAGTCAGCTTTGATTGCCACGAATCTGCACCTGGCAGAAAGCCGCGACACGATCGCGGGGATCACAGCCGTCATAAGCCGCCGACACAGGGTCTGCTTCAGCTTCGGTTCGCTCATGGGATGACACCTCGCTGCTGAAATTGCCTGCTGATCGATCAACTACCGCTGCAGGACAGCATCACCACGTGCTGCAAACCAATCGTACATCTGTAACCGCAGCTTCGACTTCTGTTCTGCGTGGTCCGAGGTTCCCGCCAGGTTGTTCATTTCCAGCGGGTCCTGTTCAAGGTTAAACAGTTGCTGCTGCTCAACCGCCGGGTATTCCACATACTTCCAGTTTCCAACGCGAATCATTCGCTGAAAGTCGCGAAAGTAACCTGTAACAAACGGATGCACCTCTGTCTGCTTTCCCTGCAGAACCGGCACGAGGCTTCTGCCGTCAGGTGCGATCGCAGCCTCCTGTGGCTGTGCCTCACGCTGAGACATTTGCTGCTGCCACTGTGGGCCGGCACTCAGTTCCAGAACAGTCGGCAAAATATCTCTGAGCGTGCATTGCGCAGCGAATTGTTTTCCCTGAGGAACTCCGGGGCCGGCCAGCACCAGCGGCACACCCACCGTATGCTCATACATGTTCTGCTTGCCGCGCAGCCCATGACTTCCGACCGCCAGCCCATGATCACTGGTGAACACAATCAGTGTTTCGCGATCCGTGTCCAGTTGCTCCACGGCATCCAGAATTCGTCCGACCTGTTGATCCAGGTCCATGATCACGGCGTAGTACACTGCAAGTTCCGCCAGCGTCTCCTCTGCCGTACGCGGCTGTCGGAACAACAGCTCATCGCGACCGGCAAAGTTGCCATGATCGAAGGGGTGAGAGGCCAGAAAATTGCCGGGAAGCTGCAGTGCCTGCGGACGTA
>JALRDR010000327.1 GCA_023262145.1 Planctomycetaceae bacterium
GTTGTCAACTGATCGTTATTGGGAAATGTATGTGCAGCATTTTTGGTTTGCAACATTTTTGTTGTGTTTTTTGAGGTTGGTTGTTGGTTACTCGCTGGACTCTGGCGTTAGGGTGCAAAAACCTCAGCTGAACTCAAAACGCCGCAGAGCTGGAACGCCAACGCTGCTCGGATGATTAGCATGCAGTTGACCGGGCGCATACCAACGGCAGTCCGGTGCCAGCCACCGTAGCTGAGTGGCCACCGTAGCTGAGTGTCAAACCTGCTCAACCCCGGTGCCACCCACCTGCAGCCCAGGCGGGAGGGTACACCTGAATTCGCGACGACCGTGTGGCCTGGCTGAACAACAGCTGGCAATTGGGGAAGCTCAGATGTCAGCGGAGCCCGCTGTGGTGCAGCTGAAAGCATTGATGGCGAAAACGGATGCCCACAAGCGACTGGGCGATGGACTCACGGCATGGCAGAACTCCGCAAATCTTTTCCAATGTGCAACTTACGCACAAAATTCCATGCCGGAATGCCACTGCCAACTATGGATGGCCCCGCGAAGATTCCCCTGCAATTTCAGATCCATTGACACCTCTGAAATGGCCCCGGGACTCTTCAGGCCATGGATCTGCTGCCAAGACTTGCGGTCTTGCTGGAATCGACACCCAAATATCGAAATCATGCCAAACCCACAGAGAAATCCGGTGGCCCAACTTTTTCGACTGCTTCTACAAGGATGCCACGATGATTCCTGTACTGTCACCCATCGTAGTCAGAGCTTTATGTGGCAAATGGGCTCTGGTCACTGTATCATTTGACGAGCGTCCTGGCAGCGAATCTGCTTCGTTGTGGTTTCCGCATGACATGGCCACTTAAACTTTACTTGCAGGTGGAACAATTGGATCAGCAATCAGATTGTACGCGACGCAGTTTATCACTTCGCATTGCCGAATCTGCAATTCGCCGTTCAGCGCAAATGGCAACGAGAATGTCGCTGCTTCCCTTCCAGTCAACGCACGAGAATATCATCCGGTATCAGATGTATCGGCAGTTAGCTGTCACACTCGCTGATTTGGAATGGAACGATCACGTTCGTGCACTTTCAATCAGCGGGTCGGGACCCCTGACGAAGATGGCCTGTGCGCATGCAGATGTCGTTGATGCAGACTACCCAGAACATAATATGCTCGATCTGCAGTTTGAGGATGAGAGTTTTGATCTGGTCGTTAGTGACCAGGTGCTGGAACATCTCGAGGGTGATCCGTTCAAGGCCGTCAGTGAGTCGTTCCGCGTACTAAAACCCGGTGGGATTGCGGTCCACGCAACGGTTTTTATGTACCAGATTCATGGATATCCGAGCGACTTTTGGCGGTTCACTCCCGACTCACTCTCGCTGCTTTGCCGCGAATTTTCTGAGATCATTACTGTCAATGGTTGGGGTAACAGGTACGTGCCGATTCTCAATTGGTTGGGGCTGATTGATGGATTTAGTGTGCCGAGATCTGCCTGGCATCCATACAGTTTTGTATCGCGATACAACGAATGGAGATACCCGGTTGTCACCTGGATTGTGGCACGCAAATAGGGTCCATTGGGGGGGGCAGGTAGAGAACGAGGCCTCCGCAGTGGACGAGGATTGCGGTTCTTAAGTCTTGTAGATTGCGGAAGCCACCAACGTGACGCTTGATCGACATGATCTTGCTGCTCATGTCTTCGGCGACAGCAGTCGTCACGCGGTGCGTGCAGTGGTTCACGACATTCTGAAATCCCTCTTTAATCGAGCTGGCTGACGTCTTGAATGGCCCCGGCTTTGTGTAGATCAAGGGTCTGTTGAAGGACGTGGTGACCGGCGCATCATCACAAAGCCAGAACGAACTAGGATGTGGCGTTGGTGGAAGCTGCTGCGTTCCTGGCGTCTGTACCAGATCGCCAATCCATTGTGATCCCAGTAGAGAATCTTCAGCCGGTCACGGGAGCGATTACGGAACAGGAACAGTGCTCCGCTGAGCGGATCCTGCTGCAACAGTTCACGCACCATTCCGCTCAGGCCATCAAAGCTGCGCCGCATGTCGGTTGGCTGCAGACAGGCATAAACTCGAACCTGATGCAAAGGACGAATCACTGGTGAGTCTCCTTGCGGGACTCGCCACCAGCAGATCCTCCAGACTG
>JALRDR010000344.1 GCA_023262145.1 Planctomycetaceae bacterium
GTCAACAGGCTGCGTTGTGAATACTCCCGGAAGGTGAAACAGAAAATGGGGAGCGGTCGTCTGACTGAATGAATCCACAACGCCATCCTTGACACCGACGCTGAACTCGGGGGCAATGATCGTATAACCCGGGGCAGCGACGAAGTTCTCTGCAGCCACCGCAGTGGCAAATGGATTCATCAATCCTGTAACAACAGCGGCACACAACATTCCTGATATACGAATGGCACCCATGCTCTCACCTCGAAAAACGGAGTTCTGCTGAATGAGGCTGTTCAGCAACAGCCTCGAGGGATTGCTCGCGCGTCCCCCGTACTGCAAAGGGGGGGGGAGGACAAAGCTCCGAGCCTGCGCTGCAGATTCATCACAACAAATGCCGGTATCCTGCTGTTCCGACAGTTTTCGCCGTGATCATCCGGGCACAAACACGCATCCGGGAAAAACGTTGCTGTGCGGGAATCATGTGCATGATCCCTCGCAGTCCTGCGGCCTGTCTTCTGGTCCGACATCAGACACCGCTGCAAATCGGAGCTTCCCAGGTCCAATTCACAGTTGAACCTACCACGTGCAGAATCTGTCAACTTGAGTGAATTTCAGAGATCGCAATGTGGCAATTCAGATTCACTGCTGCGATTGACGGCTCGGTAACCTGGGAAAGAAATGCGTTCCAGACGCTTGCAGCAGCATTCTCGAGTTCCAGCCAACCTTATCCGCTGCCCGATCAAAAGGTGACATCAGGCAGCTTGTCACGTCAGCAGCCCTGCGCTCGTATGAAGACTCTTCAACGCCACTTGCAGCTTGCGCTGACAGCAATTCAGTTCGGCGGCCGCGGAAACAAAGCCTCATTCGCAACAAATGCAGACTTCGGACCTGCGTGGCCCGCTATGCAGACCGGGGCTTGCAGGGTACAGGTCCACAGAGCGCCAGCGACAAGGTCCGCAGGACACACTCGCGTTGAACTGCCACTGCAACAACCCACACACAGCAGCATTCACTTCGCCGGCCAATCAGGCAACCCAGTCAAAGAAACCCAGCCGCTCAAGATCGCTGCGCAGCTGATTCACACGCTCCGGGCTGAGCTCCTGATGCGGTTGTCGAGGAGACCCGACCGGAGCGTTCAGAAATCCCATCACCTGTCGCGCCGCAGACATATAGCCGTACGAAGCAAGCAGGCGGATCAGCTGCACAGAGCGAAACTGGTGCAGCCGCGCTGTCTCAATGTCACCGGACTGCCACGCTGAGGTAACCGCGTGGTAAATCGGTGCAGCGAAGTTGTAGGTACTCCCAACAGCCCCGGTCCCCCCAAGGGCAAGCGCCGCCAGCAACATCTCGTCGACGCCAAAGGCAATAT
>JALRDR010000374.1 GCA_023262145.1 Planctomycetaceae bacterium
CTGGTTGTCTGGTGTACCGAATTTGGTCGTATGCCCACATTCCAGAAGGGCGCCAGTGGTCGCGATCATAATCCGGAGGGATTTACCAGCTGGCTGGCGGGAGCCGGAGTCAAGGCACCGTTTTCATGGGGGGCCACGGATGAATTTGGCTATCGGGCGACGGAAAACGTGGTGACTGTGCACGATTTCCACGCCACTATTCTGCATCTGCTCGGGCTGAATCACGAGCAGCTGACCTTTTATCACAATGGGCTGGAACGCCGTCTGACGGACGTTGAGGGACATGTGGTGCGTGAGATTCTGCGGGGCTGATGCGGAAGTGGTCTGCCTGCCGAACCGAGAAGTCAGGCCGCCGCCCTTGCCTCAGCGATTCAGCAGTGTTGTGTACAGCTGCTGGTGGTTGCGGACCAGTTGTTCGGAGCTGCAGTGGGTGGTGACGAATGACCTCGCATTTGCGGCAAGTTCTGCCGCCAGTGACTGGTTCTCCCGCACCCTCTGAATGGCTCGAGCCAGCAGCAGCGATTCACCAACGGGGTAGGTCAGCCCGGTGTATTCGTGCTGTACCAGTTCCTGGTTGGCAGGGATATCGCTTGCAATGCAGGGGATTCCGGACAGCATTGCTTCCATGAGGCTGTTGGACATGCCCTCAAAATCGCTGGGCAGGACGAAGCAGTCAAACGCGGGGCAGAGTGCAGCGGCGGCCGACTGGTGGCCGCAGAATGTGACCCGTTCAGCACAGCCAAGGTGATCTGCAAACTCCTGCAACGCTGTTCGTTGCGGGCCGTCACCGATCAGAGCCAGACGCAGGTCGGGGTGTGTGAGCTGCAGCATGTGGAAGGCCCAGATGAGATCACTGAGACGTTTTTGCGGAGCGAAGCGGCCCACGAAACCGATCACAAATTCATGATCCGGGAGCTGAAGTCTGTTGCGGGCTGCATCACGGCTGAGTGGCTGAGTGTCTGGTGTGATTGCATTGGGGATGACGTGCAGTTGTTGGTCAGAAACCCCGAGCGAGCGATAGAAACGGCTCACACTCTCAGAATTGGCGGTGACAGCTGCGGCGCGGGGGGCAAGCAGACGGTCGAGGGTGAGTTGCCAGCGCGATTTCCAGGAGTCGACACATCGTTCACTGATAATCAGGGGAGGCCTGGTTGACGGTGCAACCCCCGGTAATCGCACGCAGGTATTGGCAGCAAACAGGAAGGACTGGATGAGATGGGGTGAAAATGCCTTCAGGGCTCTGCGCAGACGCCAGGGCACACGGGGATCAAAGCGGCAGCATTTGCCAATGATCGTGCAGGGGATTTCTGCGTCCCGCAGAGCCTGCTCGAAATAACCACCGTGGTTCAGTGCAAAGACATGAACCTGGTAGTGCTCCTTCGGCAATGCGGTCGCCAGCAGCGTCAGCTGGCGTTCTGCACCAGACTGGTCAAGAGCCGGGATCACAAATGCCAGACGTATCACGGGGAGGATTCCTGCAGAACTGATGGGCGGACGGGTTATGGGTTGCTGGCCCGGCGGCTGCGACGATGGCCAGGGTCAGCACCATTGAGATGGCTGTGGGCCGAATTGTATCGAAGAATGAGAATCCTGTCGAAAAATGACCGATCCGGCATCATCATCGGGAACTCACGGCGAGGCTTCTTGATCATTCCGAAATTGCTGTTAACCTGCTCAAAATTTTGCGCGTTTTTCGGCCCACCGGCGTCATCAGAGCGTGGTTTTTGTTGAAACCTGAGCAGGGCAGCATGCAGGCTTTCCTGTCGCCGTGATGACGATCTCAGACTCCACAATTGGGATGTTGTGAAGAACTTCGGTTGGCCATGCCAGTCCAGCAGGCAGGAATTCCATCAGTGCCACGTCGCAATGATATTCACAAGATCCTGATCATCGGTTCGGGACCAATCGTCATTGGTCAGGCTTGCGAGTTTGACTATTCGGGAACTCAGGCCTGCAAGGCTCTGCGTGAGGAAGGCTACGAAGTCGTCCTTGTGAATTCCAATCCGGCGACAATCATGACGGATCCGCAGACGGCGGATGCGACATACATAGAGCCGATTACCTGGCAATTCGTGGAAGAGATCATTCGCCGCGAGAAGCCCGATGCATTGTTGCCAACGCTGGGTGGTCAGACCGGTCTGAACACCGCCATGGAACTGGCTCGCCGTGGCATTCTTGAAAAGTACGGCGTTGAGATGATTGGTGCTCGCGAGGATGTAATCAAGCGAGCGGAAGAGCGTGACTCTTTCAAACAGACGATGTTGTCGATTGGTCTGGACGTTCCCCGAAGTTTCACAGTGCACACACTGGCAGAAGCTCGAGAAGCAGTTGGGGAAATCGGGTTGCCGATCATCATTCGGGCCAGCTTTACCCTTGGCGGTACGGGCGGTGGCGTTGCCTACAATATTGATGAATTCGAAGAGAAGGTTCGTCGCGGTCTGGCACTGTCTCCCATCACAGAAGTGCTCCTGGAGGAGTCCATTCTGGGCTGGAAAGAGTATGAAATGGAAGTGATGCGTGATCACGCTGACAACGTGGTCATCATCTGTGCGATCGAGAACCTGGATCCGATGGGGGTTCATACAGGAGATTCCATTACTGTTGCGCCCGCTCAGACGCTCACCGACCGTGAGTACCAGCAGATGCGTGATGCAACCGTAATGGTCATGCGCGCAATTGGGGTGGAGACCGGCGGATCCAATGTGCAGTTTGCAATCGATCCTGATACCGGTCGAATGGTCGTGATTGAGATGAATCCACGGGTCAGTCGCTCATCGGCACTGGCGTCCAAGGCCACCGGGTTTCCGATTGCGAAGATCGCGGCCAAGCTGGCAGTCGGTTACAGCCTCGATGAAATCCCCAACGACATTACTCGTGAGACACTGGCCTGTTTTGAGCCAACAATTGACTATGTCGTCACCAAGATTCCTCGCTGGACCTTCGAGAAGTTCCCGGAAGCAGATCCGACTCTGACCGTGCAGATGAAGTCTGTCGGTGAGACGATGGCCATCGGCCGCACCTTCCGCGAATCGCTGCAGAAGGCATTGCGTGGTCTGGAGACGGGGCACTTTGGACTGGGCGGTGGCAAGAAGGATCTGTGGGGAACGGATCGTCAGCCGGCGGTTGATGAGATCAAGGCAAACCTGGCAACCCCCAACGCGGAACGGATCTTTTTCCTGCGTTATGCTCTGCTGGCCGGGATATCAGTCGAGCAGATTCATGAGATCACGGACATCGATCCATGGTTTCTGCGTCACCGTTGCACCGGTTTT
>JALRDR010000390.1 GCA_023262145.1 Planctomycetaceae bacterium
ACAACACTGTCCAGCGTGTCCCACTGGTAATCACCATCTTCCGGTTCAATTTCACTCCACTTCGTGAGCACCTGCACGGCATTGAAGATTGACAGGAAGCGATCATCATTCTTCGGCGGTCTGGACAGGCTTCCCCCCAGAAAGACGGGAATCCGTGCGGCCCGCTGGCGTCGAAACTCAATCCGCTGGGAAATGTAATGTTCACAAAGCAGATCGCAGGCCTGTGCTGACAGTTCAATCGAGAGCACCGCAGCGGCTGCCGAGATTTCCGGAAACTCCGCCCTCAATGCGGCGGACCGAAATGCTCGATGAGCTTCCCGAATCAGGTCGTTCAGTTTCTCAGAGGACTGCAGTCCTGACCCATGCCAGACTGAGAACTGATTTCGCAGTCGCGATAGTTGTCCGCGAGCCAGTTCAATTTCAAGCTGGTAGGGTTCCTGCTGCTCCCGCAGCGTCGTGCTGTGAATCACGTTGTGCACGCCGTCGAAGCGAGGCCACATGAGCCTCATCTGACCACTTTCAGAAGCATCCCGGCGACAGACAAGCAGGTCACCATCCTTTTCAACCGTAGACGCTGCAATCCGTCCGTCATACATCACGAAGTCGACGTGCTCAGACTCAAGACTTGAAGCCAGCAGATCAGGTCGCTCGACAAGGAATTGAATCAATCCCATCCGGTTTTCGTCCTCTACTGGTGCTTCCCCGAGTGTTTCAGAATGTCGTCCACGCTGGTGAGTTCAGACTTCGTGGATGACCGACACTGCCTGAAACGGGTTGATTCTGTTCATCGGTGGGTAATCCCCGGGGCAGTGGCAGCCGCTTCTGAAGGCCTGGCAGTACCTGTGCAGGTAACCCCACGGTGCGTCAGGACTGCCCTGCGGCCGATTCAGTCAATCTCCGTAACTCGCCCTGTACTGTCGCCGAGAGACTCAAGTGGTGCGCCCATTCGATCTGACATGGACAGGAACAGGTTGTTCAAGGGAGTTTCCGCGGCCAGTTTCAGATATCGACCACCGCTGATTGTTCCGCCACCGCCACCGGCCAGAACGATGGGCAGATCATGATGAGAATGCCGATTGCCATCAGAAATGGCACTGCCGTAAAGCACCATACTATTGGCGAGCAGATTTGATTCCCCTTCGCTGGTTTCCTTCAACCGCGTAAGGAAATGTGCGAGGCGTTCGACCAGATAACGGTCGATGCGAGAGATCAGTTCCTTCTTTTCTTCGTCATCGCGGTGGTGAGAGAGATGGTGATGACCATCCCGGACATCCACTTCAGGATATGTCCGATTACTTCCAGCATCTGCAAGCATCAACGATGCAACTCGAGTGGAGTCGGTCTGGAATGCGAGGAGCAGAATGTCGAACATCAGATTGATGTGTTCACGCAGATCACCAGGGACACCTTCCGGCAACGCGAGTTCAGGAATTTCGAGTGGCTGCAGGGCTGCCTGAGCCAGTCGTTGTTCGACGTCCCGCAGACTGCTGAAGTATTCATCCAGCTTCTGTCGATCGGCTCCGCTGAGCGATGGCTGGAGCCGACGCGTATCGTCAGCAACAAAGTCCAGAATGCTGCGTCGGTTTCGCCGCCGCCGCTCCGTATCGGCTGCTTGTTCCGGAGTTCCAAAGATCCGTTCGAAAGCAGATCTCGGATTCACTTCCTTGGAACAGGGTGTGGTGGCGGACTTCCAGGAGATGTTGGAAGAATAGGCACAGCTGTAGCCGGAGTCGCAGTTGCCGGCATTGCGACCACGGTCGATTCCAAGTTCGATCGAGGGCAGTCGTGTCTGAGATCCAATCCGGTCAGCGATCGCCTGATCAATGGACTGTCCCACGCTGATATCTGCCCCGGATGTCTTGCGGGGCTGTGCGCCGGTGAGGAAAGCGCTGGCATTTCGAGCGTGGTCACCAGGGCCATCTCCGTTTGCTCGAGCGTGATGCTGAGTCAGCCCCTCGATCACCAGCAGATCCTGTTTCAGATCAGCGAGCGGCTGCAGCGTCTGGGAGAATTCAAACTCGGTCCCATCACCCTGCGGACGCCAGCGGTCCATGATGGCCCCATTGGCAAAGAACAGACAGGCCATGCGAACCGGAGCCGCCCTGGGCGTGCTGGTCCGGGCTACCGCCGGAGTCATGGATTCCAGCAGCGGTAATGCCAGCCCCATTCCGGCTCCCCGCAGGAGCGTTCTGCGATGCAGTATTCGTCGCCTCATGTGAGTATTCTCCTGTTTCACGCCTCAGGTGGGCCTGAAAGTCTGTTCGCCACCCTGCAGATGCCGAAAATGCGGCAAACTCAAACAACTATTCTGTGGTCTTTTGCAGGCAGATTCAATGTTTCGCGGAAGGAATCCGCATCAGCGCTGAGCTAATGGGGTGGAAACTTCGCGCGTGGCACTTCGCTTCAGAAAAGGATCGGACAAAACAATGGCCCTGACCAGAGCCGAAAACCGATGCTCAGACGATGCAGTGGATGCAGCAATTCGATCCACTGCACATCTGTCATAATACTCAAGGCCACGCCCCAACGCATAGATCATCAGCTTTTCGGTGAAAGCCCTGACAAACTGCTCCTGCTGTTTTTCAAGGATCCCGATCAGCTCAATTGCTCCCGAAAAATGACCACCGTCAGGAAGGTCGCCGGATGCATCAACGGGCTTACCCGCCTCTTCATCCCGCCATCGGCCGATCGCATCAAAGTTCTCGAACCCCATCCCGAGTGCGTCCATTGTGACATGACAGACAGCACAACCCGGATCCGCACGATGAATCTCCAGCTGCTCCCGCAGGCTCAGATTTGCTGATTCGTCGGCACTTTCCTCGAGATCCGGAACCCCGGCTGGCGCCGGCGGCGGTGCCTGCGCGAGAATGTTCTCCAGAATCCACTTGCCGCGTTTCACCGGACTTGTTCGCCCGGGATTCGACGTAAGCGTCAGAATGCTGGCGTGAGTGAGCACACCGGCACGCCTGGTGCCGGCGAGTGAAACACGCTGAAACTGCTCGCCGTCCACGGGCGACAGCCCATAGTATTCAGCCAGACGCTTGTTTACGTACGTGTAATCGGCATTCAGAAACTCCACCACAGGCCGGTCTGCGGACACCAGCGAGTTAAAGAAATGGAGCGTCTCCTGAGCCATATCACTGCGCAGCTCATCATTGAATTCCGGAAATAATTCCGGGTTTGGATCCACTTCTGCCAGATTGCGAAGGTTGAGCCACTGTGCGGCGAAGTTGTCGCCCAGAGCCGCTGCGCGAGGATCCTGCAGCATGCGATCCACCTGCTCACTGAGAATCTGCGGTTGATGCAGCTCACCGGCCTGAGCAAGACGGAACAACTCTTCATCCGGCATCGTACTCCAGAGAAAGTACGAAAGGCGCGAAGCAATCTCGTAGTCATTCAGATCGCGATCGGCCGCATTCTCTGCCTGAGCAGGTGCCGTTTCCAGTCGAAACAGAAACTCGGGCGAAACCAGAATCGCCTGCACCGCCACAAACATGCCGTAGTCGTAGGACTCTTCAAGCTCTGTTACCACCTGGTCCACAAGCCCGGCAAAACGTGCTAACTCCTCCACTGTCGCCGGACGACGGAACGCTCGACCAAGCAAAGGCTGCAGCACTTCCGTGGCCGCCTGCTTCACACTGATGCTTTCAGATGGTCGGACCGTCACGATGCGACGGTGCAGTTCATGGTGCAGATCCATGTTCCCGCCCAGCGGTCCGGACACCGTCAGTCTGCGCACACCCATGTTTCTGTCACGCAGCTTCGGGTCTTCTGCTGCAGGCTCGTAAAAATCATTCAGGAACGCTGCTGCAAGCAGATGCTCGCCTTCCGTCAGCGTGGCGACGTGTTCAATTGTCTTCAGCTCATGATGGCCGGGAATCTCTGTCTCCAGCTGCGATTCTCCGTCAACCAGCAGGGCCATACGGGCCAGTTCGCTGCCGGCCTGAGTTGCATTGGCTTCGATCACAATGCGATATTCGCCCGTAGCCGGGACCGAGACCTTCGTGCCAATACGACCCGTCGTCGACAGGGTTCCAAAACCCCTGTTGTCGATTGCCGGACGACCAAGATCCGCCATACGCAGCTTTTCTGCCGGAAAATCCAGTTTCAACCCGTCAGACAAGTCGCGGGTGTCGATCACTTCTGCCGCCACCGCCTCGGCTGCATCCAGATACTTCTCCAGCAGCAACGGAGGGACGCTGAGCACATCGCCGATGTTGTCAAATCCCTCGCCGACATCATCCTGCGGAAAATCATCCGCGGGCGTGATGCTGACGCCAAACAGATCTCGTATGGTGTTGTTGTATTCGGCTCGGTTGAGCCGCTGTACGGTAGGGCGACCTGCGTGCTGAACCAGTTCGCAGTCAAAGTTGTAGATCTCATCGTAGATCGCATCCAGCACTTCCTGATGCTCTTCCTGAGCAGGCACAGGCTCATGCCCCGCAGGCGGCATGGCACCGGCGTTGAGCATCCGATAAACCCGCTCCCACTTGCGATGGTCGGCAAGAAACTCACGGGGCTCCGTAATCGTGTCGACCCGAATTCCACCCTCCTGTTCCTCCGGACCATGGCAGTCCAGACAGTAGGTCCTCAAGTAGGGCAGAATCTTCTGATCAAGGATCTCCTGACGCTGCTGCAACCGGACGTCCTCTTCCGATAAAGCAACAGGCAACGCTTCCCCTGCCGAGGAAAGAATGTCATTCGCGGCCTGCCCGGATGCCGTCTCCGCTACTGCACCAGTCAGGCTCTCCGGCAGC
>JALRDR010000400.1 GCA_023262145.1 Planctomycetaceae bacterium
GCGCGCGTATGAACTCTCGCGTCTGCACTCTGCAGGATGACACCAGTCCGGAATGTAACCACGCAGTTGCAGTGCAACGAAGGCGACTATTCATCGTCCTCGTCATACAGCAGATCGCGATAATTGCGATTTTCGCGGCGAGGTTTCTGCTGCCCGGGACGTCGTCCGTCTTCATCAAGATTCGGCATCTTGCTGGAAGGCTGCCGTCTTTTCTCACGGTTCGCGCGCCTTTGTGCGCGGTCATTATCATCGTCGGGGGAATTGAATTTTGTGGACATCACAGCACACAGACTGCACTCGGCACCTTCAAAAGACACCACAAACCCGAATCACCGTTGCCCACTGCAAAACGGCTGTCGTTCTCGTCCGATCAATGCACCGTCATCAGGACACACAACCCGCGAGGGTGTGCGGTCTTCGGTGCGGATTATATCGGCCCCGGGATCTTGTTTGCAACAGTCGGATCGATGATCCGGCAGCCGGAATTCTTTCGCTGCAGAACAGGGCCGGGTGCGACAGGCCTGCACTGATTTCCAATCGGCATTTTCAGCCGCCTGCAGCAACAAACGAGTTCAGGTCTCCGCTGCCATGGTTGCGTCGGTTCGGGCTGAAATCGTTCGCAGAACTTCCGCGCCGGACGCCTTCATTCCAAACCGTTCAAGGCACCGGCTGCGCAGCCCTGCCAGCTGCGGCAGAGAACTCCGTGGCTCGGCGGCCAGCAATGCCGCATCAAGTTCCCTGTCAGAATCCGCCGTAAACAAGCGACCTGCCCCCAGCGCTGCGATGCGTTCCGGAAATGCTCCATGAGCCGGCACAATCGCCGGCACTCCGGCCAGTGCCGCTTCCAGTACATACAGACCCTTGGGTTCTGCGTAGTCTGTCGGCACACAGAGCCAGTCGAACTGACTCAGGCAGCCAAACTTCGCAGCACGGTCAGCTGGACTCCCCAGCCAGACCAGTCGATCGCCAAATTCCCGCTGCAGTTCTGCCAGTCGTCTTTCGAAGGCAGCTTTGTGCAGTCCCGGCAGATAGCCGGCAATCTGAAAACGCAGAGAATTACTCTGCGGGAGCACCCGGCTGGCAGCATCCAGCAACCTGAACACACCCTTTTCCGGACATATCCGCGCAAAATAGCCGATCGTCACGTTGTCAGCCGCAGGCTTCTGAACCGCCAGCCAGTCGTTCGCACAGTCTTCAACCTGTAATGGGATACTGCAGAATCGCTCCCGCGGCAGTTGCAGAGATCCGCTCATCTGATCCGCATACCATTCGCTGTGAGAACAAAACAGGTCAACGTCACGACAGTTCCTGGCAATCAGATCCAGCGCCTGCTGCTGCCAGGGCTGCGGCAGATCCCGCAGGAAAATGTCATCTCCCTGAATGAGCACAACGGTTCGTCCGGACCAGCCGCTTTCCTGCAACGCCGGGAGCACACCTGAAATCAGGGCGTTGCTCAGAACGAGCACTTCCGGCTGCTGGTCTCGCACGACAAACTGACAAAGTTCATTAAGCTCTGCACGCTGCGGCCCGCGGGGACCGCGCAGCATATCCACAGTCAATTGCCCGAGGTCGGCGGCTGTCGTGCTGCTGCTGAACCTTGACAGCAGCGAAACAACTGCGGGACGGTCCAGCCACGATCGCAGCAACCGTGGAATGAACCGCCAGCCGGGCACCTGCGAGTCGAGATATACGTTGATGCCCCCCAGAAAGACACGCGCGTCACTGACGTTCTGCTCGTCGACCCGAATCGGGGTGTAAGTGGGAATCAACAACGCCTCTGCACCGGCCATTCGCAGGGAACGCACCAGCGTATTGTCCTGCATGCAGGACCCACAGAACATCCCGGCACCACCCGCAGTTATCAGACAGATTCCGGACGCCACGGTTTCCCCCAGACTTCAGTTACTTCAGGCTCGCAGCAGGATTGCTGTCGCCATCGCAAAGACATCGTCGTTTCGGCGTGCCTCGGCTTCGAGCAGATCGAGTCGACCGGTTTCGGCACATGCGGCCGCGAAGGAAAATCCACCTGGATCTTCCATCCGACCCAGCCACTGAGCCGTTTTTTCGAGCATTTCTCCCATCCGCCCTACTCGTTGAGCAAGGTCCACAATGACGAATGAAATCAAACGGCGGGAATCGTCATCAGTGGCAGTGTCCAGTCTCCTGCAGAACCACTGCAGCCCCTCGTCCACGGCATCTCCGTGCAATGCACGCAGAAAATATTCACTGGCGACGTAGTAGTCATCAAAGGGAACATCAGCCGGATAACGCAGATGCTCTGCAAGCTGCTGTCCATACACACTCATTTCGACGGCCAGCCGCAGCTCCGGATCTTCCCGATGCAGGTGTCGTGCAAACCCCACAATGGAATGCAGATGAGAGACATCAATGTGGTAGTTACCTTCCGCAAACAAGGATTCCTGACCAGCAATGAGCTGTGACAGAGGCTGCTCCCCCTTCAGCAGGCGACCGTGCCGTTCCAGATCACTGACCACCGACGAGCGAAGATCGGAGTACAGATGTGCCACCATGACGCGTGCTGATTCACGACGTTCTTCCGGCGACATCTGCCCCACCATCTGGCTCATTGCCGTCACCGTATTACAAGTCCCATGAGATTTCAGCAGCAATCGCACACCCGCAACCGGATGAGCATTTTCGTAGAGCGCCAGATTCAGAAGTTCGTCAAGCTCCGGACCGTAGTGGTCCCCTGCCTCACCCGCCTTTTTTTCAATCGCTTCGCGAATTCGCTCCGGCTCTGAAATGGTGCGGAAATACGCCCACGCATCGGACAGCTTACCGGCTTCCAGGAGTTTCTGCCCCGTGGCCCGTGCCGCATTCCGATAGGCCTCCCGATAGGATTCCTCCTGCTCAGCAGGGATCCCCTGAAGTGACGTCGGCTGTGTCAGCGGGAGCCCCATTTCACTACGTACACGCAGCATCTGAGCATCAAACAGACGATGAAAATCCTGCTGTTCCGTGAGCGATTTTTCGAGCGCCTGCAGTACGGCAGCAGGGTCATCCAGCGGCAGACCCGCTGCGAACTTTTCAATTTGTGACATGGTTTCCAGTCAGTGTGAAAATGGTGTCAAGGCGAATTAAGAAAGCTTTCAGCGCGCTCCCGGCGGACAATACTGCTTCAGCCAGGAGAAAATCTCCTGGTGCCAGTAGCGGCTGTTGGCCGGTTTATTTACCCAGTGCCCTTCATCAGGGAAGTTGATGAATCGGCTGGGAACCCCCTGACGCTGCAATGCAGTGAACAACTGAATGCCTTCACTGACTGGAACCCGAAAGTCCAGATCGTTGTGAATAATCAGCATCGGCGTTCGAAACTCTGAGGCAAACAGGTGTGGTGAGTGTTGTTCATACGCCGAACGGTCGTCGCCCCACGGAGTACCACCGTTTTCGTACTCAACAAACCACAATTCCTCCGTTGTCCCGTACATGCTGTCAAAGTTGTAGACGCCGCAGTGAGTAATCAATGTGCGAAAGCGATTTGTGTGTCCCTGAAACCAGTTCATCATGTAACCGCCGAAGGATGCGCCGGCAGAGAACATGCGTTCTCCGTCGATGTAGGGCTGCTGCTCCAGCCAGTCCAGTCCCGCCATCAGATCCTGATAGCAGCGCCCACCCCAGTCACCACTGATCTGATCAGTGTAACGCTGACCAAATCCGGTGCTGCCCCGAGGATTCGGACAGGCCACTACATAACCCTGCGCTGCCCATAACTGAGGATTCCAGCGAAAACTCCAGCTGTCGCCCCATGCCCCCTGCGGACCTCCATGAACCAGAAATGCCAGTGGCCATTTCCTGCGCGGGTCGAAGCCAGGTGGCGTCAGCACCCACATCTGCATCGGATCTCCGTCCGCTCCCTTTACTTCAACGGACATCGGTTCCGGCAGTTCGCGTCCGTTGAGCAGTTCCATGCCGGCAGTTGACAGGACAGCCTCAGGAATTCGCGAACGAATCAGTTCTTCCTGTAACCCACCAGCAACAATTCGTGCCGGGTAAATCATCCTTGACTGCTGAGCCACAATGACTCTGCCATCAGCTGAAACCTGCAGGCCTGAAAAACTTCCGGCGCCGGAAATACGCCCCGCCTGATCAGGCTGGCTGATGGACAAACCCAGCACCGGATGCTCGCCGCGAATATCAGCGGTCACAACCAGTTCGTCGCCACTGCGCCAGACAATTTCGTCAAAGGACAGGTCCAGCGCCGCTGTCAGCGACCGTGGCGCTCCCGCAACACTGCCATCCGGCTGACAGGGAGTCACAAAAATCTGCCAGCGATCCGCTTCAAATCCGGCACGAGCCTGAGCGCGCCATGCCAGATGTCTGCCGTCACGGGAAAATACAGGATGCGCATCTGCAGCGGGATTCGCCGCTGTCAGACATTCCCAGTCTTCGCCACCCCCGGATACGGAAACCCGACACAGATCAGAGTTCGTACTCCACGCTTCTCCCGTTGCGGGGCCGGCTGTGAAGACCAGGTGAGTTCCGT
>JALRDR010000402.1 GCA_023262145.1 Planctomycetaceae bacterium
AAAGAGGGCCCAGGAACAGGCTGAATGCGATGAACTGATGGCAGGCTGGCATACCGGAATCCGATTTGCTGATGAGTGAGCGGGCGGTCAGGAGGTATCGACTCTGAATCAGACGCAGCCGTTCGCTGTCTCTTCAAAGTCGTTGAACGGCGACGTCGAAATCCTTGCGAGTCAGGTCAGGCACCATGCATTGTTCATCCGGGTATCCGGCGATCAGCAGCAGGTAAGGGCGTTCGTTTTCCGGTCGCTGCAGCAGCGACGAAAGAAATTTCATGGGACTGGGCGTATGCGTGAGCACACTCAGGCCGGCATTGTGCATCGCTGCGATCAGAAAACCGGTGGCAATGCCAACAGACTCCGCGACATAGTAGTTGGGTATTCTGTCGCCGGCTTCAGATTCCTGCCACGGCTGGCTGAAGATCGCGATTACAACGGGAGCCGTTTCCAGAAACGGCTTACAGGCATCGGTTCCGAATTCTGCGAGCGCATTCAGCCACGTGACCGGTGCGCGATGTGCGTAGAATTCTCGCTCTTCCGCTTCGGCGGCCAGACGCAGCTCACGTCGTCTTGCCGATGACTCCACCACCACAAAGGACCAGGGCTGACGATTGGCGCCACTGGGTGCGGAAATTGCGGTGCGCAGGCAATCGTCAACGACGTCCCGGCTGACGCTGCGGGAGGAAAAGCTGCGCACGGTTCGTCGGGTCTGCATGAGTCTGCAGAACTCTGCAGCGCGAGCCTGCGATTCCCGCTCGGACAGCCGGGGACATTCGCTGTAAGGGCGAAATGAACTCATGTTGAATCTCTGTAAACGGCACGGCAAGCTGCTGCGGAAAATGTATCGGACAGCATTCTTCGGATGTTCTCTGATGTGACGCGGTGAATCCAGTGCAGCAAAGTCTGACGACGTTAAATCCCGGTTTACAGCGTCTGCCTCCTGCAGTCATGCTGACGCAGAATGTTCATACGAAATCAGAATGTTATGATCAGACATCGTCGTGGGGCGACGGCAGGTACGGTGACACGCAGTGGTTGGTTGACGCAGGCAGTGGTTGGTTGGCATTGTCGGGGAGACTGAATGATGAAGCTGTGCATACTGCTGGTGCTGATTGCAGGAGTGAGTGAGGGCCGCCTGCTGGCGCAGCCGGGCCAGCCATTCGGACTGCTCGAAATTGATCGGCAGAATTCCAACAGTGCCTGTGCGGTGCTGGATGTTGACGCGGACGGTCATGCGGACATCGTCTGCGGTCGGTACTGGTATCGCGGGCCGAACTGGTCGCGTCATCATGTACGCGATGTGGAGGTTATTCGTGGGCGTCAGGATGACTACGCGAATCTGGTTCTGGATGTGGATGGTGATGGGCTCGACGACATTGTGAGTGCCAACTATCGCAGCCAGTCGCTCTACTGGATTCGTCATCCGGATCCGGCGAAAGGAGCAGACGCCGAATGGCAACGAACTGTTGTGGCTGCGCCGGGACCGATGGAGACCGCTCGACTGGCTGACGTGGATCAGGACGGGCAGCCGGATATCCTTCCCAACGGTACTGAATTCGCCGCCTGGTGGTCACTGCAGCCGGGACCGGAACCGGAGTGGCAGCGGCATCCGCTTCCAGAGGAGCTGGCGGGGCACGGGATTGGTATCGGCGACATCAACGGGGATGGTCGTGCTGACCTGGTGGGACCTCGAGGCTGGGCCGAGGCTCCGCAGGATCGTCGGCGGGGGCGCTGGATTTTTCATACGCTGGGGAACCTGTTGCAGGATGCCTCCATACCGATTCTTGTGGTGGATGCGGACGGCGATGGTGATCAGGATCTGGTCTGGGGCAGAGCCCATCAGGTGGGGCTGTACTGGCTGGAACAGACTGGTGGCAATGACAGCGGCGGAGAGTGGCAGCGGCACGTAATTGATACCACGACAGGGCAGAATCATAGTCTGTTGTGGGCCGATCTGGATGGAAATGGCACCGCAGAACTGATTGCCGGCAGCCGTTATCTGGGGCATGATGGGAAAGATCCGGGGGAATACAATCCGCTGCAGATTCGTTCGTTTGAGTTTGACCGGCAGCGGCGGACGTGGCGTCAGCGAGTTCTGAGCTGGAATGATCGAGTGTCACCGGGACTGGATCCGAAAATCTCCGACCTTGATGGTGATGGCGATCTGGATCTGGTCTGTGCTGATCAGAGCGGCTGCTATGTGCTGGTCAATCCGTTCCACAAGTCAGCTCTGGATGAGGCGACAACTGCAGCGGTGGATTTGGAACTGAGCCTGCCATTACCAGCTGACCGGAGCGATCCTGACAGTCGTGATCCGCTGCGTGTTTTCGATGGAGTGATGCAGCAGGTGAAGACCCCTTTTGCTGCCGGTCGTCGTCGCGAGCAGACACTGCAGGGAATGATGCTGGCGATGGGGCCATTGCCGGATGCAGGTCGTCGTTGTCCACTGGACGTGCAGATACATGAGGAGCAGGACGCAGGCAGATACCGTCGGCTGCGTGTGTCCTACGCCCCCGAGCCTGGTGATCGAGTGCCGGCATGGCTGCTGATTCCTCGCGAACTTGAAGGACCAGCACCTGCAATGTTGTGTCTGCATCAGACGACGGGAATCGGAAAGGACGAGCCAGCGGGGCTGGGTGGCCTGCCTGGGCTGCATTATGCACACGAGCTGGCGGAACGTGGATTTGTGTGCCTGGTTCCGGACTATCCCTCCTTTGGTGACTATGAATGGGACTTCAGCGACGGTGGATTCGGTTATCAGAGCGGATCAATGAAAGCGATCTGGAATAATCTGCGTGCCGTTGACCTGCTGCAGGATTGTGTGGAGGTGCATCCTGATCGCATTGGCTGCATCGGGCATTCGCTGGGGGGCCACAATACGCTGTTCACCGCAGCGTTTGATCAGCGGATACGGGCAGTGGTGACCAGTTGTGGATTCACAGCATTTCATGATTACTATGGCGGCAGGCTGGCCGGCTGGACAAGTGATCGGTACATGCCACGAATCCGCGAAGTGTATGGAAATGATCCGGACCGCGTTCCGTTTGACTTTGCGGAGATTCTGGCAGCGATTGCTCCCCGCGGCATTTTCATTTCCGCGCCGCTGCATGACAGCAACTTTGAAAACGCGGGGGTGCAGCGGGTGGTGGAACAGGTTTCGCAGGTGTATGCGATCTACCAGCGGGGCGAACGATTTCTGCAGACGGAATACCCGGATTGCGGGCACGAGTTTCCAGCGGATGTGCGTGAGCGAGCGTATCAGTGGCTGCGGGAACAGTTGCGTTGACGTTGTCAGGTCGATGACGTGCTGCAAATGCCGAACGGCAACGATCAACTTGCGGAAAAGGCCGTTTGAGAACGCCAGCGGGGGGGCGATTTCCGGGAAGTTGGCAGTGCTGAGGTCGCTCACGTTGACCTTTCCCCGCGTGCTCTCGAAGATTTCAGCCCAGGTGGGCACAAACTGATCTGCCGCAGTGGTGCGGCAGGCTGAGCAGCATGCCGAGCAGCACGCGCGGAAGCGTTGCGGGAAGCGGTGTGGGAAGCGGTGTGGTTGTGTCATCGAAAATCAGCGTTATCAGTATTCAGACAGCAGCTGCAGATCATGTCGCGAAAAATTCTTGTTACAGCAGCGTTGCCGTATGCCAATGGGCACATCCACATTGGGCATCTGGTGGAGTACATCCAGACTGACATCTGGGTTCGCTTTCAGAAGTTGCGAGGCAACCGTTGTGTGTTTGTCTGTGCGGATGACACGCACGGTACGGCGATCACAATTCGCGCTCGACGAGAGGGAAGATCAGAGGAACAGGTCATCGCGGACATGCGGGAAGCGCACATTCGCGATTTTGACGGCTTTCAGATTGAGTTTGACAATTACGGCAGTACGAACAGCATTGAGAATCGGGAGCAGTGCGAACAGATCTGGCAAAAGATCGAAGCCAGTGGCCTTGTTGTCTCCCGTGATGTCCAGCAGCTTTACGACCCGGAAGCCGGGACGTTTCTGGCGGATCGGTTTGTGCGGGGCAGTTGTCCGCGTTGTGGTGCGAAGGATCAGCCCGGTGACAATTGCAGCGTCTGCAGTGCGACCTATTCCCCGGCGGACCTCAAGGATCCCCGCAGTGTGCTCAGCGATGCAACTCCTGAGATGCGTACCGCAGAGCATCTGTTCATCGAACTGGAACAGTTACGTGAGTTTCTTATCGAATGGAGTCAGGAGCCGGGACGCCTGCAGCCCGAGGTGGCTCGATATCTGAGCGGTAATTTTCTGGGTGATGCCCTGCGCGACTGGGACATTTCCCGCCCGGCACCATATTTTGGGTTTGAGATTCCGGGACATGCGGGGCATTACTGGTACGTCTGGTTTGATGCACCGGTCGGTTATATCGGGTCAACTCGGCAGTGGTGCGAGGCGAACGGAGAATCGCTGCAGAACTGGTGGTCCGCAGATGCAGACGCAGAGATTCATCACTTCATCGGCAAGGACATTGTCTACTTCCATACACTCTTCTGGCCGGGAATGCTTCGGACGGCAGGGCTCAAGCTGCCTGAAAAGGTGCATGTGCATGGATTTCTGACCGTTGGCGGTGAGAAGATGTCGAAGTCCAAAGGCACGTTCCTGATGGCATCCACATGGCTGCGGCATCTGCCTCCCGGGCCGCTCCGTTATTACTACGCCAGTAAGCTGGGACCAGGGCTGGATGATCTGGATCTGAACCCGGAGGAATTCGTTGGTCGAGTGAATACTGACCTTGTGAACAAGGTGATCAATCTCGCTTCCCGGTGTGCTCGATTTCTGAGTGGAACAACGTTGTCGCAGGAGTATCCGGATGACGGTGGTTTATTCCAGCAGGGCGCGGATAAGGCTGAACAGATTGCGGCAGCCTACGAAGCGTGCAATTACAACGCGGCCATCCGTGAGATCATGCTGCTGGCAGACGAAGCCAACAGATATGTTGACAGCCGTCAGCCGTGGGTGATTCGCAAGGATCCCGCGCGAGGTGACGAACTGCGGGAAGTCTGCAGTGTGACTCTGAATTTATTCCGGCAGATTGTCGTCTATCTGTCACCCGTTCTGCCGGGATTGAAACTGCAGACTGAGGAATTACTAAACAGCCGGATCAGTCACTGGAACGACGCGGTCACGCCACTCACGGGGACACCCGTCAGCGAGTTCCAGCATCTGATGAAACGACTTGAAATGAAACAGGTAGAACAAATGATTGACGAGAGCAGGGAAGAGAACGCAGCAGAGCAGGCAGCAGCGGAAACCCCCGTACCGCAAAGTGTGGAAGCGGCCGGACCGGAGTTTCATCCGGCGGATACATGGCAGGATTCCGGTGATGCTCTGCAGAACGAGCCACTTGCGGACGAGTGCACGATTGAGGACTTCGTCAAGGTGGACCTGCGAGTCGCTCGAATTCTTGAAGCCGGACATGTTGAGGGAGCTGAAAAGCTGCTGCAGCTCACATTGTCACTTGGTGGTGGCGAAGTGCGGAATGTGTTTGCGGGCATCAAGGCTGCATATGATCCGCAAACGCTGGTCGGGCGTCTGGTGGTCTGCGTGGCCAATCTGAAGCCACGAAAGATGAAGTTCGGACTCAGCCAGGGCATGGTCTGTGCCAGCGGCAGTGGTGGCACGGAGGTCTTCCTGTTATCTCCGGACAGTGGAGCAGTACCCGGTCAGCGTGTTCACTGACAATGGAACTGTCAGTTCAGCGGGGACCGAATGACGGCAGCACGGGTTGCAGCGTGGGTTACTGCAAGTGTTGCAGCGGTCTTCAGGTTCGGCTGGCAGGCTGTGATGGGTTATGCTGCAGTGTTCGACGATAATCTGCAAATACTCGATCAGCCAGCAGTGTTGCTTCCGCAGTCAGATCTTCGATTCGGCTGCGAAAGAATGCGAGCGCTGCAGTGGCAGGAATGGCAACGCCAAGTCCCAGCAGTGTGGTGACGAGAGCTTTGTAGATTCCCGGAGCAAGTTCGGAGATCTGGGGGTTTGCCTTCAGTTCGAATTCCATGAATGCGACGATCATCCCCCAGACGGTTCCCATCAGTCCGAGCATGGGGGCGAGTGTGCTGATGATCGCCAGATACTCCACGCGTCTTGAGCAGCGGGCACCCTGTTCCACAGCGGAGTCTTCCATTGCTTTTTCGATGGGGGGCCACGAGCTGCTGCTCATTTCGGCCAGCCCGGCTTCCAGAATAACGGCAAGGAAACCGGGAGACTGGCGACACAGTTCCACGGCTTCACGGCGTTTACGTTCGGCGATCAGCCGGTGGACAGATTCGGCCAGGCTGGGGGGAATCATCTGAGAGCGGCGAGTGGTCATTGCGGCATCGATGATCAGTGCCAGCATCAGAAAGCTGAAGACCAGGATGACAAATCCGATCACACCGCCGGCGGCCAGAAACTCACGGACACTGAAGAATCCCGGCTGCGTGACGGGTTCCTGCGGTATCGGGGCAGAGTCACTGCCGGCGTTGGAGGCCTGAGCTGCA
>JALRDR010000513.1 GCA_023262145.1 Planctomycetaceae bacterium
GAACACACCCGTTACCGACGCCGGTACGGCAGTTGTTGGCGCAACAGTCGGCGCGGCAGAACACGGAAGGCCAGTCGCAGCAGTGTCCGGGCCGAGTTTCGTCTGAGATGCCTGCGAGTTGCCCGCCGCAGTCTCTTTCGACTGCGGGACAGTACTCTTGTTGTCAGCATGCTCAGTCATACCCGGGACTCCTTCCCCGAAGTTGGACCTGCGTCAATCAAAAAATTCCATCAGCAATGGAATTTGAGTTCAGCCTGAACAGCTGAATGGAGACACGACGACCGCAGACCGGAACATTCCATCACCGGAACGATCGCCGTTTGCATCCTGTTCCGATCAGCCGTGCAGTTTGATCATATCCTTGTAGACCTCAAGAGGGTTCATCCCGATCTTGCGATCAACAACCTGGCCGTCCTTGAACAGGATCACTGTCGGGATACTGCTGATTCCCAGAGACGATGCTGTCTGCATGTTCTCGTCAGTGTTCAGCTTCCCCACAATGACTCCCTCAGATTCAGCAGCAAGTTGCTCAATGGTCGGAGTCAGTTTAATGCAGGGTCCACACCAGGGAGCCCAGAAGTCAACCAGAACAAGCCCTTTGGCTTCCAGAACTTCAGCTGAAAAATTTGCGTCTGTGAACTCGTGCAGATTACCTGCCATTGTGCCGCCCTTGAACCAACTGGATTCCGCAAAGACCGACGAATGTCACTCGACAATTCTCTTCACTGTGAACCGTCAACACCGTGGGTTCGTACGAAGTGGCCAGTGCCGTTTATCAAAAAAACAATAAAAATGCCTGAACACGTACGGTCCTGTGGAACACCCGTATTCTGCCCGGCACATGCCCGGCGTCGTGTCTGTGTCGCACCACATCTTAACCGGCATCTTTACCAGTCTCGACTCCAGTCCTCAAATTATCCGGGAAATCCGGCACCCTGTCAACGCGGTTAAATACGCATGAACACTGGTAGTTAGATCATCTGCAGCCAGAACGAAGCCGGGTTGACCCATTCCGGCGATTTGCTCAATAATCACGTCAGCAAACGATTCGCCCCTGTGCCACCAGTATGCAGGCTCCACAGTGATCCTGCTGCACATGCGGAGGCCACCCAGACCCCCTGGTCCTCCAGCACAAGCCGAAACGCAGGCTTCGTCAGGCAGATTCCACGCCCGCGACGACAGGATCGAATCGAACCACTGTTCACTTGTTCAAAAAACCTCCTGGCTCGACTGAATCGTGGTCAGGTACTCCTTGTCCTTGAACCAAATCCTAATCGGAGAATTCTGCAGTGAGCGAAGGAACACCCTCAGAAAACAGGCCGGCTGAAGGCCAGCAGACTCAGGAAATTGTCGTCAATGATGCCAACGCAACCGCCGGCTACGCAAATTTCTGCCGCGTCTCCAGTACACCGGAAGAACTGATTCTGGATCTCGGTCTGAATCCGACGCCGTACGCTACAGGGAAGGTTGATGTCAGCGTCACCCAGCGAATTATTCTGAATCATTACACTGCAAAGCGCCTCTGGAGCGCACTCTCCATGGCTCTGCAGCGACACGAACAGGCATTTGGAGTGCTCGAGACCGATGTACGTAAGCGAGTCAAGGTTACACCACCGCCAACCGCAACTCCTGAAGGCTGAGTCTCAGCTTCACCAGATCTCAACTGCGTCAGAGCCCGGCATTTGCAAATGCCGGGCTCTTTTGCTGCAATCGCGGAAGAAATACTCAGTTCCACTCTGATATCTGGTCATCCACTACTTCTTTCAGCAACTTTGCAGAATCGTACGCAAGACATGACCGAACCGTCACCATCCGATCCTTCCGAGAACACTCCGCACAGTCAGGAAGTTCGTCACTCTCATGTCGGCGCGCTTGTCCCGGCGCACGTTGCGCGAGGTGTCTTCACGACCGGTGCAGTTGTGCTGCAGGGACAGCATGAGTTCATTGTCGACTTTCTGCTTCGCATGCAGCAGCCTCAACAGGTTGCTGCGCGCCTTGTACTGCCCGCACCTGTCGTGGCTCAGCTCATCGCTGCACTGCAGGACAACATTCAGAAATACGAACAACGCTACGGTGCGATCCATATGCCCGCTGTTCCTCAGAACAGCGATCAGCCGCGTCCCAGTGCTCAGGAAATCTACGATACTCTGAAGCTCGCAGAAGATGTCCAGTCCGGCGCCTACGCCAATGCAGTGATGATCGGCCACTCCGCCAGTGAGTTTTCACTGGACTTCATCACCACATTCTTTCCACGGTCCGCGGTTTCCTCCCGCGTCTTTATGGCTGCTCCCAACGCCCGCCGGCTGCTGGATTCTCTCAAGCACTCCTTCAGTCAGTTTCAGCAGCGTCAACAGCAGGCGACAACGAATGATGCCCCTCCCTCTGCGGCTGCCCCTGAAACACCACCTGATGCGACAGATGGTCCCTCGAATGATGGCCCCCCGGAGTGATGACCACGTTGACCATTCCACCGACGGATTCTCCGGAGACTCCCTGAACTGTTCGGCTGCAGCAACAGCCTCCAGATCCTTCATCCAAGGAAAATCACCCGATGGCTCTCTTCAAGTACAGCCTCAATGCCAGCACCATTCGCACCACCCCTGTGCTGGAACAGATTCGCGTTGCAGCAACGGCTGGGTATGAGGCGATCGAACTCTGGCACGACCACCTTGATGAACACCTTGCTGCCGGAGGAACACTGGCAGATGTCCGCAGTGCCCTCAACGACAATGGCCTGACACTGCCGACCACGGTTTATCTGGCCGGCTGGTTTCAGACATCCGGGCCTGAACGCGAAACAGCCATGGAGGAAGTGCGCAGACGGCTGGATCAGGCGGCCACTCTGGGTGCCGAATTTGTCGTCGCCGGCCCACCTCTCGAAATTGCAGACCGCACACGCGGGGCACAGAACTATGCAGAGCTGCTGGATCTCGGACGCAGCTTCGGAGTTCGACCGGCATTTGAGTACCTCGGATTTGCAGCCGACATCAACCGCATTGAAGACGCAGTCGATATCATGATTCGCTCGCAGCATACGGATGCCTGCATCATCATTGACCCGTTTCACGGCTGGAGAGGCGGCGGCAGCGTGGATGCTCTGAATCGAGTCGACGCAGACAGGATTGCCATCTCCCACTTCAATGATGCACCTGCAGATCCACCACCGCAGACACAGGGTGATGAAGATCGTGTAATGCCCGGCGAGGGTGCGATTGATCTGTCTGCCTGGTGTGAAACACTGACGACCATTGGCTACAACCGCTGGCTCTCACTGGAACTCTTCCGACCGGATCTGTGGGCCAGAAATCCGCTCGATGTTGCGATCGAGGGGCTGGAAAAAATGAGGGCCGTGGCCGAAGCAGGCTGAGCCGCCTGGATTCTGCAGCAACTCACAACGTGCGCTGCTTAATCCATTCCGGGATGCGCCACATGCTCCCACCAGGTATCGAAGTCAAACTCCGGGCTGTTGTCGCCGTCGTGACAGCGAACGCAGCCCGTCTGACGCGCCTGTTCCAGAGTCACCCGTACTTCGACGCCTGCAGCTTGCAAATTGCCCTGCTCAATCAGCTCCACATGTCGGCTGCCTGGACCATGGCAATTCTCACACTGACTGCCTGCCAGCAGTGATTCAAGCCCCGCCTCGTCAGCCGTTTCTGCAAGGTCAGCATGCATGAATCCGCTGCGGTAACGCACATAATTGACCGGATCCCAGCCGGTCACATGGCAGGCAAGACATTCCGGATCACGGTCACGCAGGATTCCGTGCAGCCGCTCACTGCCATCACGGCCGGATTCCGGATTCAGACTTTCCAGCGCGTGAGCGTGCGCAGACTGCTGCCAGACCTGCATCGCCTGAGTGTGGCACTCTCCACATCGGGCCGCGCCGACATATTCTGCACCCGCAGGATGACCGGTTGATGAGCCGGCACCGGTCAGCCGTTCGTCGCGCAGACGCTGCTGGTAATCTCGCAGCAGGGCAATAATCCCCTCATCGTCTCCAAAACGCTCCCCGGAAAGTTCCACCAGCTCAAAACGAACCTGCTGCTCTTCTGTCTCCGGATATATCCCAATGACTCCCGCTGCACGCCCCTTTTCTCCAACCTGCAGCAAATGGACCGGACCAATCAGCTCTGCTTTCGATTCGCCTTCCCCGAATCCCTCCGCAGTGATGACAATCCGAAACGCCGGAAACCGCTCAGCAATCGCTCGGGACTCATCGAGCGTGGCCTGGCTGAGCAGAATCGGGAATGTAACACCTGCTTCCTGCATCTGCTGCAACACCTGTGCGAGCGCTTCATCCGGTGATCGCCACTCAATGTCCCCGCCCCCTCCGGCGTCCGCCAGAACTTCGCGGCGCAGAGTATCAGAGAGCACACTTGTAATACCGATACGCAGCCCACCCGCATCCACGACCCGGAAAGCCGACGGGGTTCCCAGCTCTGGCGCGCCGAAGAATACCAGGTTGGCACCCACGAAATTCAGTGGTTCGGCAGTATCTGTGAGATGCTGCGACAGCAGATAACCGGCATCCAGCCGAAGTTCTTCCGGCCCCAGCCCCAGCGCCACGTACTGCAAACCACGCATTGCCTGCAGCATTGTCTCAAACTTCAGCTTTGACTGCGTTCCCCAGCGGCGCACCGTTCCCCCAAGGTCAAGACCACGAACGCTCCAGCCGAGATCCTGCAGTTGCCGAAACAATCCGGCACGACGCGTCATTCCGCCAAGCTGCCCGCCCGTGCATCCACAAGGTTCCAGCTGGCCCTGCTGCTCTCCAGTCGCCACGAGGACAACGGCCGGCTGCGGCCAGGATTGAAATGCGAGCGGACGCAGACTCTGGTCCACATCCGACTGCCCTCCCGGCACTCCGGCTGTCCCCGGCTCCGCGCCCGGATCAGCAGCGGTGCCATCCCCGTCGCCACGATCATCCGGCACAGGTGCCCGAAACTGCACAAAGGCCAGCAGTATCAGACCCGTAAAGGCCAGCAGCGTATAAAACGATGGTCTGTTCATGGCACTCGTATCTGACAGAAAGTCCCGGCGCTGCAACTCAGAAGAAAGAGCCCACTGTGGGAATCAGTTGGAGTACATATGCAGTCCGAGGGAAACAGAGTCACCCGAAGGATGATTTGTCAGCAGCCGCAGCGATCCGGGCTGACTGAGTGTACGCTGTGTCGTGGGACGCCCCGGCGGACACTCCAGTGTTAACTGATAACGGTGCACCGTTCCGGTCTGTCCCAAAGGCTGCAACGACGCTTTCAGAAACGATGGGTTCATATTCTGCTCAGTAATCGCAAACGGCTCTTCCATCCCCGCCTCGTCAACGATGAGCAGAAGTTTGACAGTCTTCCCTTCCGACGCGCTGAACGATCCCAGCTGCAGCGTCAGCGTCTCAGGGTTCAGTATCGTCCCTGCCATTCCCTGTACGCGGATCGCTCCGAATTTGCGTACCTTCAACTGAACTCGAATCGGTTCTGCTGAAACCGATGTGATGATCTGCAGTTCTTCATCAAACAGCCCCGAAGGAATTTTCTCAGAGATGTTGACCGTAAGCACATGGCCACTCTGAAATCGGCCCTGAACCAGCTTTTCGACCGTCATGGGAACATGCGTCAGCTCCACATATTCCGACCGACAGGAGAAGTCACTGATCTGCAGATCGGAATACAGCTTGGAACCGATGGCGGCCTCAAAGCTGGCCGGCTTGTCATACATATTTCCCAGATCCCAGAGCGTCTGCGGCAGAATCTCCCATGGCGCCTCCACCGACCCTTCCACCGTGAGCCGAATCTCCTTGTGATCAGGATCATTTGTGTAGACCGACCCGCCGTGCCGAAACGCTCGATCCGGATTATCACCGGACTTCCAGTTCACCAGCAGTACCACCTGCTGCCCCGGGGCCACAACAACGTGCTGCAATGGTTCTTCATCCGCATTTTCAAAGCCAAACGTTGTACACTTGCAGGTCGTCTCTCCTGCCTGCATTTCCAGATCAGCCTCGCCGCGATTCTCAATCACAAACCTGTGTGAGTTCTTTGTGCTGATTGCCATCGTACCAAACGTGTGAGCAGGCTCTTCCACAAACGCAACGGGATACGGACCCGCGTCGCTGATCAGCGGACGCTTCTTTTCTGCCTGTTTGCGAGATTTCATGGCAGACTGCTTCACCACTTCGTCCAGTTCCTGCAGCGACGAAGCAATATTCTGTTCAGATGATTCCGGCCAGATTGTCAGTGCTGCCACAAAGGCTGCCGCAAGACAGGTGCCAGTCAGCAGAAATCGCATGGTTTCCTCCGTTTACACACTTGTTGCTGCCGCTAGCAGCATCTGAGTTGTCCTGGTGAGTCTGCAGGGCTGTTTGCCACTGCATATCATAGTCTTCAGACCGAGAGAATTCTCGGCACGATGTTCAGGCTTTTGTTCTTCCGGCTGCTTTACCGCGACACGGAACCAATTCGCTGCAGCTCCACAACCTCTTCCTCTCTCAACTCCCGATCACGATGTCCCCAGCGCTGATTCACCTCGTTGATCTCCAGTGCACGTAAGGCAGCCTGTTCCGCTGCGGCAACGTCGTTCGCTCGTGAAAGAAAGGACGCCAGCTGCAGCCAGCCGCGGACGTCGACCGGATTCCGACTGATCGCAGCTCGCAGACCCCGCTCTGCTTCCGCCTGCAGAGAAGAGCGACCTGTCGCTTCTGCTGCTGCCGCACAAGCCGTGCCACGCAGCCGATAACCCATGGCTGCAAATGGCTGCACTTCCGTCAGGGAATCACACGCTGCCAGCGCTGCTTCCAGCTGCGTCTCGATGGATGCTGCAGACTGCTCAACCTGTTCGCTCTCACCACCCGCAACATCTGCCTGGACACACAACTGCTGCAACTGCTGCGTTTCCAGCGCCGCCAGCAGCTGGTGTGCACCCGGGGACAGCGGATCAGCCTCAATGGCCTGCAGCAACAGCTCGCGCACTCTTTTCAGCTCCGTGTCACTGACCAGACGCTCCTCAGGCATCAGCAACACAGCCTGGTTCTGCAACAGGGTCGATCGCTCCAATGGAAGCATTCCGAATCGAAATGTGCCTGCTGCGGCCAGCAGGGAAATGCACGCAATCCCCCAACGCCCGCCCGGCTGCCCCACCCGTGATTCGGTATCATTACTCATCCTGCCCTCGGCAACCGTACTCACCGTCAATGCAGTCAGGGCCAGCAGCAGCAGCATGACCGCTGGAACTTCCAGGCCTCCCGCTGCAAGCAGATGCACCACCAGAGCACAGCCAGCTGCACCCGCCGTTCGCGAATTCAGCGTCAGCGATCCAGCGGGGCGGCGAAGCAGAACCAGGACCCCGCCGGCAGTCAGCGCAAGATCCGACCATCGCTCACCAGGCTCCCCACCGTGCAGCCAGTCCTTTCCCAGAACAACCAGCAGACCAGCAACCAGAATCCACCAGGTGCGCCGCGAGTTCCCGCCAGAAACTGTTGCAAAGCCAGTCCCGGACCGATCTGCCGCTACTGCCAGCCCCTGACGCACAAGCACCGTCACCAGCATTGTCAGGCCACTCAGTCCCAGCAGTCCTGCCGACGACCATGCGTCCAGAAACAGATTATGCGGATCCCTGATCTCCTCGCTTGATTCAGCCCACCGAAACGGCAGGTAATGCTCCCGAAAATTCCCGGGGCCGACCCCCACCAATGGTTGTTCCGCAAGCATCTGCAATGTGCCCGACCAGTACATCAGGCGAAAACCAAGCGATCTCGGCGATTCAAGAATTACTTCCTTGTCCAGCAGTCCGCCCAGGCCCCCCGCTGCCACACCGCCGGCCAGCAGCAAGGCAAATGCCGCCAACCGCGTTTTCCTTATCGGACCACGCAGGAATCCTTTCCGCAGCTGCAACAGCAACGCCAGTCCAACTATCGCCCCCAGCCACGCTGAACGACTCTTCGTGAGCAGTAGACATCCGGATGTCAGCAGCACTCCACTGAACAGCAGCAACCGATTCCAGAGTCCCGGCCCCGCAGAAACCAGACAGCCAGCCCCCAGAACAACCCCGACAGCCAGTATCCCCGCCAGCGTGTTCGCAAGTGCAAACGGTCCCGTGGGTTCCGTACTGTAAACCAGTCGATTCTCAAACATCGCCCGGCCTGTCCCGGACAACGGCACGCCCTGGCGGCGGAACTCCGCGCGAATCTCTGCAGTCCGCGGATTCAGACGTCCACCCATCTCAGCCTCAAGACTGTCCAGCTCTTCCCGCAGCTGCTCATACCACGCCACGTCCGCTGCACGTTCCACAAGACACTGCCAGTAACCATGACACGCCAGCCCGACAGCAATGGCAAGGATTGTTTCCGTGAGCAGTATTCGCCCGCCGCGGGCAGCAGCCAGCTGAATCAGCAGCAGCCATGCGGCACCAAGGCCAAGCCATTCCAGTGACATGGTCACTGCCGCACGCTGATCACCTCCTCGCTGCAGGACAGACCAGGTGGAAAACAGATGACCAACAGCCAGCAGCAGCAATCCAAGATCTGCCGTGCGTCGCCAGGCCGTCGAGTCGGAGCGCCACTTTCCGCGAATCGCATAAACGCCCAGCCACAACATCCAGAACAACGCCAGAAATAACGTCTCTCCGCGGTCCGCCGCCTCTGCAGGTCCGAAAAATGCTGCTGCAAACAGAATCACTGTTGCTGTGTGATGACGAATATTCATTCAGTCAGCCTCTGCAGCCTCGCAGGAAGTCTCCGCAATCGCACCGCGAATCTGACTCAGTTCCCCCTGCACTTCCCGCACAGAACTTCTTCCGACAAATTCAAGAATGGCGATCACACACAACACCAGCAGGATCAGCAGCAGCACAATCCATGCCCCCACCCAGCCCTCAACTCGATACAGCAGCAGGGCCCCCAGTCCCGTCATCGCTGTGGTCAGGTGAATCGTCAGTACTGCCATTGCCGGTCGCATACCAAGCTCCACCAGCCGATGCGAAAAATGACTCTTGTCTCCGTGGAATGGACTCCGACCCTGCTTTAGTCTGATCGCAATGACGGTGCAGAAGTCGTAGAGCGGGACTGCCATCACGCACAGCGGAGCCAGCATCACATGGCGACTTCCGCTGTCTTCGTAGAACGTTCCGGCAACAGTCAGCGTCGCCAGCAGAAACCCGATCAGATTGCTGCCGCAGTCTCCCATGAAGATCGTGGCAGGTGGTCGATTCCAGAACAGAAATCCCAGCAGTGAACCTGACAACAGCACCAGCGGACCCGCAACTGCCACATTCGGACTTCGCACCAGCAACAGCAGAATCACCGCAAACAACGTGGCCGCAATCATGCCGATTCCGGCAGAAAGACCATCCATATTGTCAAGAAAATTCATCGCGTTGGTGAGTACCAGAATCCAGATCACCGTCAGCAGAAAACCGAACCACGGCTGCGAGACAAACACGCTCGCCCTGACGCCACCAAATACCACTCCACTCGCCACCACCAACTGCACACCAAGGCGAAATCTCCACGACAGATTCCAGCGATCGTCAGCCAACCCCGTCAGAAACAACACGCATGCCCCGACCGCGATTGCGATCAGCGCACCACTTGCAGATCGGGCCCCCGGAATCCCGGCAGCGGACTGCAGAAGCAACGGCACAAACACAACTGCAGATAACAGCAGCGAAGAAAAGATCGCGATCCCTCCCCCGCGGGGCGTGGGAGTAAAGTGCACTTTTCGCTCGCCCGGCAGGTCCATCAGACCCAGAGCCGCTGAATAACGCCGCACCAGCGGTGTCAGACAGAGACTGCCCAGAAAGGCTGAACAAAAACCACAGACCAGCAGAAAATTCATAGTTGCATTGCTTGTCGGAAACACGGAATCGGGAACTCATTCCCCTTACGATCATTCGACTGAATCTGCCTGAAGAATTCCTGGAACAGACGTGATCCGGCACAGATTCAGCAGGTTTCTGAATCCACTCCGCAGGATGCTCCCGCACACCTGTCTGGTCCCCGCCCATCCTGCCGCCAAAACCGTTGAACTTCTTACAACGACCCGCAGGAAACTGGCAGATTCTGAATACCTGACGCCAACAACGGACCCACGAATTGCAGATTTGGCAGAATCAGCAGCCACTCAGGACGCCGCAAATACAACTATAAACCAATATAAGCAAACAACTTAAGAAGAAAACAACTGAACGAAACGAGGTCTGGCGCGACAATTGCATTTGAGTGTTTTCAGAGTGAAGACAGTTCACTCCAGAACACCGCATCGATCTGACCCGGGAGCCGCATCATGAGAACACAACTCAACTCAGTTTCACTTCGTCGACTTCTTGCCGCTGACGGGTACCTGCAGTTCCAGCTGCCATTCCGTGCCATCGCCGAACTTGAAAAGTCCGGTCACGCCGGCCCCCTGGAAGGACCGCGACAGCTGCTGTGGGGAATTGCACTCGTGCAGTCCCATTCTGCCATGCAGGCGATTCCACACCTCGAACTCGCCGCCAGACTGCTTCCCCCTGCGGCACGCTGTTGTGCATGGCATGAACTGGAATACGCCTACCGCGAAGTTGGCAGTGATGAACTTGCAGAACTGGCTCACACGCTCGCTGGAGAATACTCAGCCGAAGCCCGACCACAACTGCTGCAGATGCCGGAAGGTGTGGCACTGTCCACTGACCTCCGCTACGCCTGAACTGCTTCGCCTGAGCATTTCCGGTGCCCGGCAGTGTTCAGAAATCACTTTCACCAGCTCACTCAGGAAACGCCAACGGCAGAATCTGCAGCAGCATCTTCTGGCAACACCGGGCAGCAGCCGCGATTAGCGCCAGAATCAGTATTGTCACTGCCTCCGGAATCTGCCGCAGGATAGAATTCCGTTCGCTGCTGCGTCAGGCCGACGCAGCGATGATCCGGTTGTCGGTAAAGTCCTGCACTTTGACTGACAGTCTGTCTCGGGAATGGAGTCTCCTGAATATGTCCCCTTCACTGCGTACTCGCCTTACAGGCCTGTCAGTGGTTCTGCTGTTCATAATTGCTGTCTGCCCGGGGTGCCGAAAACGCCAGTTCGCACACGTCCTCAATGACGACGACACGAATATGGTTGGCAGCCATGCTGCCGGAGCAGAAACGTGGGAGCCGCTGATTGAAGATGCCGTCACCCGACTGCTGGGGCGGTCCTGTGAGACTATTCAGCAGGCATCTCATACAACAACTTCGGATGGCCGGATGCTGACCCGGAGCGTCTGTTTCGTGGGCATTGAAAATCGCAGCAGCGAACCAATTGGAGATTTCAAGGAACAGATCTACGACAATATTGTCACTCTGGTCAATCGCGATCCGCACTTCGCGATGATCAGCCGTCGCTATGTCGAAGCCGCAATGACCGAACTGCGTTGCTCTCCGGAAAACCTCGTGTTGCCTCAGAAGCGTCGGCAGCTGCAGACCGTGCTTGAACGCGATTCGCAGCCGGTCGACTATCTGCTCTTCGCCAAAATCACCAGTGGGACCACAAACAGCAACGGGGACTACCAGAGAAACTACGACCTGACGCTCGAACTGCTTAACGTACACACCGGCGAGCCGCTCTACGAGCGCGCTTCCATTCGCAAAGGCTACCACAAGACAGTAATCGGAAAACTACGACATTACTGAGCGCAGCAGAACTGAACGTCTCTCCTTATTCTGGTTGCGGTCGGCATGATTCACTTCCTTCATATCAGTCTGCACAGCGCCTGCTCGCTGCTGATGCCACTATTGCTGACCAGCATTCTGACTGGCTGCAACAACTGCCATGAAGTCCGTATGCAGGCCGTCAACAGCTGGAAACAGGGAGCACTCGAGGCTGCATCAGAGCAGATCTCAGAGGCACTTGAGCTCGCCGACAAAAAGAATCGCTGTCTTGTCGGACTCGATAAGGCGATGATTGACCTGAGCCATGGCCGCGCTGCCGAAGCTGAAGCTGCTTTCCGAAGAATTCATCCGCAGCTGGAGTACCTCAGTCAGACGGATCTGACTGAAGAACTGGAATCAGTACTCACAGACGCCACCGCCCGGGCGTGGCGAGCACATGAATACGAAGGCACGATGCTGTTGAACAATGTGCTGCTGGCCAGCCTGCTGAGTGACGGCTTCGATTCCTTCGCCTGGTCCATCCAACTGGAACAGCACCTGAGGGAACTGCAACATCCAGTCCAGCTCACAGCACACGAAGCACAGGCTGAAGAGACGGATTCCTCAGCCCCTGACTCCGACGATTCCGCACAGACGGAGTCGCCGTCGCTCTCGGAGGCTGCAGGGTCAGACTGCCCGTCAGCTGCATTCGCAAGTTATCTTTGCGGACTGACTCAATCGGAATATCCGTCTCGTGCGGCGGAAAGCCGACAGGCAATTCAGCAGGCGGCAGCCTGGAGCACAGATTCGCGGACGTTCGATGATTCCCTTGAAGTACCCGCAGGTCTCAGCTGCGCACCGGGAAACGGAGCGGTCCATGTAATCGTCTACCGAGGCGTTGCTCCGCAGTGGCAGTCCGTCAGTGCCGAACCAACCCAGACTGCACTGTTGCTTGCGGACCGAATCCTTTCGGCCACAAACAAGTACTCGCTGCCCCCCACGATCATGGCCCTGGAAATCGCTGAACCGGAACAGCGGCCCGCTTTCCTCGCGACGCCCTGCCGTCTGCAGGCAGCTGTTGACGACGCTGCCGCTGCCACTCTGGATTTTCATCTGGTCGCGGACCTGCACGACTCGGCAGAGCAGGCAGCACTTCGATCCCGCGATCAACAGCTGGCAGAAGCCATCTGTCGCCGAGTCGTCAAGAAGGCTGTGGTCTACTCCGCCAAGGAACTTGCTGATGTGGAGCAGGGTTCAATGACGGAGGTGGGGTTCGATATCCTCGGTATTGTCTGGGAAGCCCTTGAAGAGGCTGACACACGAGCATGGAACTCTTTACCAGGTCAGATCCTGACCGCAGCCACGGAACTTCCCGCCGGTGACCACAACGTCAGGTTCACTGCCCCGGACGGAACATTCCATCCGGTTCCGGTAAGCGTGGAGAGCGGAAAGAACTCAGTCATTCTCGTAATCATGCCGAACGACGACATTCTCAGCATCCTCTGCAATCGCAGCGCTGGCAACTTGTCTGCACCAGCGGCAAAGGGCAGAATTCAACTGCAGTAAGACCAGCGCAGGCTGCCATTCTGCAGCCTGTCCACACAGCTGCCCGGCACACAAGGCGTACACTGACTTACCGATCGGCTGGACGGCAACGAAACTGATTACGCACGCCACTCACCGGACAGTCCGCTTTTCCTCGGCAGGAAGGATCGGCAAATGAATGAGGAAGAGAACAATCCCTTCCGCATGGGCGTTTCTACGTCAGCAACCGCCACGGCTGAAGTAGCGGAACAACCAGTCGCAGGGGTTCCAGCCGCTTCCGCTGCACTGTCATCTGCTCTGGCAACTGCCGCAGCAGGTGGGGTGTTTGGATTTGCTCTGCTGCTGCTTCCGTGGAACAGCTTCGGTGCAGCCACGTTTGGGGGATTCTTCGGAATCTTCATTGCCGGCTGCGTCAGCCTGCCCACACACCTCGTTGTGTTCTCCACAGTCAGGCTGCTGCAGGGACCGCGGCTGCAGCGTTCAGCCGCTGGCCTTGCAGCAGCAACTGCCGGCGGGCTGACAGGCCTGCTCTGTACTGTCTGGTCAGTTTCACAGTCTTTCGGAGTGCTGACTTCGCTGATTGCCACACTGCTCGGTGCCGGCTTTGCCGGATGCACGGTTTACTTCCTTCCGGACAGGACTGCTGATGCAGCTGCTGTCACGTCGCGCTGGAATGACCTTGCTTCCGAAGACTGAACCGATCGCAACCTGCCTCGCGTTCAACTGTGTACTCGGGCCAGCGGACAGCCAGCACTGATAATCTCTGCCTCAGCCTCCGACAGTTCCTGCAGCCGGCTCTGAACCGTGGCGCGGTTCGCAAATAATTCTGCCAGTCGGACGTAGGTCGCATGGTGCCGTGCTTCTGACTCAAACAGGCTGCCATAAAATGCGGACAGCTCAGGATCTTCAAGGTGTTCCTGCAGCAGTTGAAAGCGTTCACAACTGCGTGCCTCAATTAATGCGGCAATCAGCATTCGATCAACAGCGCGATGCGGTTCCTGACGTCGCATCTGCTGTTTCAGCAGGCGCCCGTAGGTCCCTGGTTTCAGTCCACGAAAGCGAATCTCCCGCCGTTGCAGCAGCCTGCGAACCAGCTGGAAGTGTTCCAGCTCCTCGCGGACAATTTCTGACATTGCATCGCAGACTTCCTCGTGCTGCACGTAGTCGAACATCAGATCCATCGCTGTTGCTGCTGCCTTCTGTTCGCAATGCGCATGATCAATGAGGATTTCCGGCAGGGAGCTTCGAACCTGGCTGAGCCAGCGTTCCGAAGACGGCGATTTCAGGTGCAGGATGGTCATCAGCCTGATCCAGGGAGAACATGTTGGCCAAAAAACAGAATCATGTGCGCACCCTGATGCTAGTGGAATCGCTGACAGCGATCGAGTTGCAGCGGCCAGCCGGCTGTTTTTTTCGTCTGCAGATGTCTCAGCAGCGTCACTGCCCCCTCTGACAAGCCGCCGCATCAGCTTCCTCGCCTCCTGCACTCCGATGGCTGCTGCACCCTCATCCCGGACGCTGCGTCATCGATCTGTACTTCTGCCTGCACTCCCGACTTACTGTCTGCGCATAAAAAAACCTCGGAGGAGAACCTCCGAGGCGAAAAAGGGACTGCACCCGGGGGAGAGTCAGTCCCAGTCGTCGATGCCTGCCTGGCTTCCGGATACGTCGAATGGACGAAAACGATTCGTCATGCGGCGCGGCGTTCGCTGCCTTCGGCAACGACAACCGCCGGTCGACGGATATTCGACCCCGGGCCACCTCGTGGAGGATAGCCGTATTCTCTGAGCTTGCCCGACAGTGTTCGCAGGCCGATCTGCAGAATCTGTGCTGTCTTTTCACGATTACCGTTGCAGCGAGCAAACGTGGACTCAATCAGCTTGCGCTCCATTTCCGCGAGCGTCATGCCGACGGTTTCCAGACCATCGACTCCGGCATCCTGATTCAGCCACGGACGCAGGTCTTCCTCAGAAATGCACTTCGTGACGTCGATGGTGCAGCATCGCTCAATCACATTCTGAAGCTCCCGAACGTTTCCAGGCCACGAATGGGTTTCCAGAAGTCGCAAAGCTTCGGAGGTAATCTGTCGTGGTGGTCGACCTTCCTTGAGCGATATCTGACTCACAAAGTGCTCAACCAGCAGCGGAATATCATTTGTGCGCACACGCAGTGGAGGCGACTGCAGCGTGATCCCACTCAGATGCTGCAGCAGGTCGTCGCGAAAACGTCCCTCGACAGCAAGTCGATTCAGGTCCACATGTGTCGCAGCAATGAACCGAATGTCCGGCCCGTCACCGCTTCCACTGAAGACTGCCGCAGCACGCTGTTCAAGCAGATTCGCAAGGCGTTTCTGGAACGGCAGTGCCACTGTGTCGACATTATCCAGCAGAATCGAACCACCGACACCCATATTCAGGTAACCGGGAAATCCTCCCTCTGTACCGTCACCGAATAACTGGTGCTCCAGCGTCTCCACTGAATGCAGACTGCAGTCAATTCGCAGAAACGGGCGAGCTGCCCGACGACTGCAGCGATGCAGACCTTCAGCAATCAGTGTCGTACCGCTACCCGATTCGCCTCGCACAAGAACCGTGCGATCATCGTCAGCAGCCAGTCGAATGCTCTCTCGCATGGACTGCATGGCAGGAGTGCTGCCCACCAGATCCATCAGGTTGCGATTGAGCAGCTGGCGGCGAAGCTTTTCATTTTCCTGAACCAGTTCGCCGCGGCGAAGTGCGTTCAGCAGAGCTGCTCCGAAACGAGATGCCGTATAAGGCCGCTCGATCACGTCACACTCAAATGCCGGAACCGACTCACGGCCCCAGCGAGAATCTTCTGCAACAATGCAGATCATCTGTGCTGCACGGGAATGACTGCGAATCGCGGAACTGATTTCCTGGATTCGTGTCACTGTATCTGCATCATCAATTATGCAGCAGCTGAACTCCTGACGCGACAGGTGAAACAACAGTGCGTCCGGGCTGTCGGTTTCGCAGACCTGAAGTCCACGCTTCCGAACATCATCGGCAAGCAACTGGCGGGCACCTGGGCGGGGAGAAAAGACCAGAACACTGCGGCCCGTGTTTCCTGCTTCAGGAGACATGTCCGGACTGTCAGATGACGCTGGTGCAGCTGGTTGCGGGAACCGCAGAATCTGCGGCTCATGATGAGCGCCTTGAGGGTACTCGTTCATGATGTCCTCGATCTGAGAGCTGAGGGAGAGACAAAGAGGAGAGACGAGAAGAGATTTTGCCAGCCTGATCCTGCGGAACGGACAACAGCCTGAGTAGCCGAGTCTGAAAGCAAAGCCAGGGTGTGGCAGGAGTTTCGAAAAGAATTCGAAACGAAAGAGAGGGGAGAACAAGAAAGGAGATCTGGACTCAGGAACTGAATCCGAATTGAGAGACCGAGTGATAACTCTGATCGGCCGAGAGTGTCAACACGTCTTCTCGGCGAATCCTCACAAAACTTTGCTCGATCAATGGGATTTCATGCTTATTCTCGATCAGCCCCCGGCCGACAGGGTTCTGGTCGGCATAATCTGCCGAATGAAGCCTCAAACGGTGCATTGGCAGCACCAACTTCAAAGTCGATTGCGGTGTTGTGCCGCTGAATCTGCAGGCATTGTCTGTTCAGCAGCTGCACACATCGATGACCGCTTCACTTTTTCACAACGCCAGCGGCTGTCGCTGCCGCGAACACAAAAAAAAGAGCCGGCCGCTGTCCGCGCCGACTCAAAAAAACAACCATATCAGCAACACTCGCTGACAGACCGGCTCATGCGTCGCAGGTTATGGAATCAGTTGATCTGCGCCGTTCCGGAAACTGCAAACTGCTGCGGTCTGCTGTTGAATCTGGCCATCGATTCTCGTGAACTGAACAGATACAGACGATTGCGAAACCAGAGTGCATAGTCCAGTTGTCCGCGAACCTCCCGCCCTTCAGCAAGCAGCACTGCATCCAATCCGCGATTTGCCGGCGCATAACGCATTGGATCATCTTCGAACTGCCGCAATGCTCGCCGCGAAGAGAAGCTGTATTCCTGCCCGTCAAATCTTGTGGTGATCCGCGGGTCAGCGTCCACCAGATCCTTGCGGTCCCGCAGCTCGACCGGACAGAAGCCCTTGAATCCAACCAGACCTTCGCGTGTACGAATTCGCTCCAGCCGCGATTCACGACTGCTCTGCTCCTCCTCAATCTCATTGCAATCCTTCCCCCACGGCTTGACCTTCTAAAATGCCCTGTGACCTTTTTCAATTTGAATGTTTTCATCCAACACCGTGAAGTTGTATGGGATATCCTTTGAGAACAAATAGCGCCTACCCTTCCCCT
>JALRDR010000577.1 GCA_023262145.1 Planctomycetaceae bacterium
CTCGATCGTCGCCGTTTTTTCTGCCAGCCGTTTCAGATAGTAATCAATCACCGGCGGCACCGGTGCAGCTGCACTGACAGCCTGCATTCTCGTCGTATCGGTGAATGGATACGAGTTTCGTACACCGTATTCTTTCCAGCAACTTTCAGCATCTTCTGGCTCGAAACGCAACGTAAGTGTCTCGAAACGATCATCGAAAATTCGCAAAAGGCGAACCGAATTGAAATGGTGGGCCCCTGCAAAACTCGCCCCGCTGGTGCTATGCCAGGCTGCCGCAGCGATTCGATCCGGATCTCGCACCTCGGCGTGTGTATGCCCACTCAGAATGATATGACTGTGCTTCGACAGTGCATCCCTTGTGTTTGGTCGTCCGCCATACGCGTGTGTCTCACTTTCGTGCCACCAGTCCGGTGGATGATGAATCAGGACAACGACCCGATTGGTGGCGGCTTCCCGCGACTTTAGTCCATGTTGCGCTCGAAGGTGCTCAAGGTGGTTTCTTCCAACCCAGAGTTTGTTCTTGTCATGGTTGCCACGGCAATACCATGCCGTATTGAGCGCTACGAAATGCAGGCCATGCGATTCTCGCAGACCCACGAGATGGGAACCGACAGACCCAAAGTCGTAGCGTGGGATATCGGCATCCGCACAGAATTCTGTAAAGGCAGCAAAGCCCTTGAGATCGTCGTCGGACACAGGAACTTGCAGCCACGCATCTGCTTCTTGAGCACCTTGTGGGACCGTCACGCGTTTGACCGCATCGCGTGCAATGTCGTGATTGCCAGGGCAAACGAGCATATCCCCGAATTCCAGGTTCGCGAGATCAAGCACCTTGTTCAGCCAGACGCGCGCCTCCTTGTAATCATCCGCAGCCCCCGCCCAGCCGATGTCACCAGTGACTGCCAGCAGATCTGGTTTCCAGTCACCCGCCTCCTCCCAAAGCGACTTGAGTTTCTTGAGCAGAGAGTTCAAACAGTTTGTCCGCTGATCCCTCTGTGATTGATTTTTTTCGGGATCGTTCCCCTCCCACCCGAAATGAAGATCTGTCAGGTGCAGAATCACCACAGGGTCCATCGCACAACTCTCTTTCGATTGAATACCGGGCAGAGCACGGAAATGAAGCTGCAATTCTGTCGATGCCGGTTAAGAAAGAATTTGCCAGGGCGTCCGCCAAGCCTGACGTGCCGTACGGCACTGTAGTTCCATATCGCAATTCGCCGCAGCGTCTCATGGCAGGCTCCAGGCTGCCACCGAAATCAAACCACAAACGCCCCCCAAAAGCACACCCCGGGGTTCGGTCTGCACACCGTGCCGGACCGGTGACGCGCCTGCACAAGATCATCCCACAGCCACCCGAAACGCAATTCGCCCAGCGAGGCAGATTGCGTCGCGACACCAACACGAACCGCCGCTCCGGCGGCCCGGATGCAACCGCTCCGGCGGCCCTCAGTTGCCCAGCTGCACACTGTGCTGCAACGCGCCTTCGTCGTTGCGGAACTGGATTTCCAGGTTCCCGTCGGTACCGCTGGTGACGTACAAAAATCCGCCGCTCGGCTTGTCATAAGTCCACGGCTGCTGAATCTGTGCGTCAGGGTCCGTGCTCTTCGGGTCGCCCGGGGATCGGCCGCGGCGGGAATTTTCATCGTTGAGCGCTCCGACACCGAATTCCTGCACTCCGCTGGGATGAATGCTGTGGAATTGCCAGTGTCGGTCCCCACACACCGTCAGAAAGCCACTGATTCGCTCATCCCGCAGCCACGCAAAAAACTCATCCGCCTCATGACGATAGCCGCCGAGGTTTGTGTGATTGTCCTTCTTGTACGCATCATCGGGGCCCACCATCGGAGTCGGATTGATCAGAATCTTCCAGGTCGCGTCGCTGGCCTTCAACGTCCGCTGTAACCACTCCCGCTGCTCCACACCCCACAACGTCTTCTGCGGTCCGTCTTCCATCTTCATCGGAGACCGATAATCGCGGCCCTCCGTCAGCCAGATCTGCAGATGCTGGCTGATCCGATGTGTGCGGTACATGGGCGTGCGATCGCTGTCATTCGCTGCGACAATCGGCAACTGCTCGTAAAACAAATCGATTCCTGTTGCCGGCAGAGGCAGTTTGTCGCCCTCAAGATCCGAATCGTTGAACCGAAAGTCGTGGTCGTCCTTGGACCAGTACGTGGGAGTGTGAGCAAAAAAGTCGACCATGCGAGGAAAACGAAACTGCTCATGCCACTTCTTCCGTAATTCCTCCAGCGACTTCGCCGCCGGCGCCTCCTTCGTGTTCGGGTTGTCGTAATACACGATGTCCCCCGTACCCACGAAGAACTGCGGCGACAGCTTCCGCATTGCCGCAAAGGACGGATAACCCAGATCACGCTCCGCCTGCGGTAACAACTCTTCGTTCTTCAGAGCCGGCCCGTTCATGAATCGCGAATACAGCATGCAGCTGCCCACAATAAACCGCACCTGCCGGTTCTGATCCGCGCCCGCCAGAGTCTGGAATTCACACGTGGGTCCGGCAATGGCCGATGCGACATCCGCACCATAATGCGAGCGATAGTAGTACCGCGTGGCCGGCTGCAGATCCCGCAGCTCTGCTCGCACAATAAAGTCCTGCTCCGCATCCGCCGGCTGCCACTCAGTCACCAGAGAATCGCTGAAGGCGGGGCTGGTGGAATATTCAAACCGCACCAGACCCGCGGCACCGGTCACGTCGCCGCTTTCATTCAGCCCGGGTGTGGCTGTCAGCCGAGTCTGCAGCAGAGCCGTGGTGGTGGTCACCTCTCCGGCAAGTTCACCCTGAGCACGGAAGACCTCCGCCGCCCGACCAGAAACAACTGCAGACAACAGCACAGCCACAGTCAAAATCACGATCCGCATCACAACGATCACTCCTGTACAGACAAGAAACTTCTGTCTGCGGAAGTATCGTCGGTTGTGCGTTCTGTTTCCAGCACCGCGAAGCCCGCGGTGCTGCGGGGCATTCACTGCTGCCGGGGCGTTCATGGTCACGGCACGCAGACGGGCCAGCCTCAGCAGCACCGGCCAGCAGCACCGGCCAGCAGCACACCTGT
>JALRDR010000814.1 GCA_023262145.1 Planctomycetaceae bacterium
GCGATCACTCGGAAGCTTTGAAGCTCGTCGCGGGGAATCGTTCCGGCGCGGGGACGATGTGATCATTCGGTCTGAACGTGGCATGGACTGGGGTAGCGTGCTTTGCCCAATGACTGAACAGGCAACGGCCTGGCTCACCCAGTCGCGTACCCGAAATGGTCGAATTCTTCGAGCAGCCACGGATGAAGACCGTCGCCAGCGGAGCAAAGCAACGGCGGATCAGCGACGATTGTTTCAGAAGGCCACAGACCTGATCCGAGAATTCAGACTGGTGATGCAGCCGATCGATCTGGAGCAGGTTTTCGGTGGCGAAAAAATCATCCTCTACTACCTCGCTGAAAACCGAATCGACTTCCGAGAACTCGTGAAGGCGATGGCCCGGGAGTTCAACACACGCGTTGAAATGCGGCATATCGGGATTCGTGATGAGGCAAAATTACTTGCCGACTACGGTGACTGCGGAAAACCGGTGTGCTGCAATACCCACCTTCATGAAACACCGCCGGTCTCCATGAAGATGGCAAAACTGCAGAAAGCATCGCTCGATCCAAACAAAATCTCGGGCAGATGTGGTCGTCTGAAATGCTGCCTGCGTTACGAGTACGACACGTATGCTGAACACCGTCGGGAACTCCCGTCGATTGGTGCGACCGTGCTCACAAAGAAGGGCCGGGGCAGGGTTGTTTCGCAGGAAATTCTTTCACAACGCCTGATGGTGCAATTCGAAGACGGACGCCGCCAGATCACCGAAATGGCCGATGTCGTCACCGTGGTTTCCGGTGGAAATCGCACCGGCAAAAAGAAGCAGGCTGAGCCGGCTGGAAAAACAGAAGGCGATTCCACCCCAGACACACACTGATGTGTTGCTTTTCCACCTCAATTGTTGCAATACTGCATCATGGTTCGTGGATTGTCCATGCCGCCACAACTGAAGACTCATGGTCTCCAGCTTTGCATGGCATGCTGCGGTTCCAAAGCTGCGGTCGTAACCCTGCGGTCGTAACGCTGCGGTCGTAACCCTGCAGCGGCATGCGACAAAAGCGGGCCGCCCGAAACCTGTCTCTTGCAATACCCGTAGGTCACCGTTGCTGCCAGATGTTCAACACTAGACGCGTGTCAGGAACGTGACCTGAACATCACAGGAGCGAGGTCGGCTGGTGTCGCGGGCAGACAACGCTGCCAGACAGTTGCGACTGCCAGACAGTTGCGACTGCCAGACACTACGATATCAACCAGGTGCCAGTGCCTGTGGCAGCGTACCGCTTCTTCACGCCGAACTCGGAATATCTCTGATGGCATCCATCCAGAAATCGACTGGCCAGTACCATCCGCAGGCGTGTCATTTTCTTCTTGCTGCGTTGCAATACACCCAGCAGGAACTTGGCCGCGATCGCAGTTCTGAACGTACCGGACATATCTCAGGTAAAGAACTCCTGCAGGGAGTTCGGCAACTGGGGCAGAAACATTTCGGTATGCTGTGCCCAATCGTGTTCAGACGCTGGGGAATTCACGCCACGGAAGACTTCGGACGCATCGTCTTCGAAATGATTGAATCAGGAGAAATGAAGAAAACTCCAGAAGATTCACTCGATGACTTTGTCGATGTTTACGACTTTGAAGACGTCTTTGTCCATCAGTACACACTGGATGAGAACGCAGCCCTCTGAGCCTCGTCACTCCACTGCTCCATAACAACCCGCCGCAGTAACTTCCTGAAGACAGCCCCACGGGCCGCGACGGTTTCGGCTGCTGCAACAGGTGGGCAATCTTCATGGCCTCACTGGCAACCACGAAGAAACTGCAACGTCAGTGCGCCCCCGTTGCTCATCTGAGCCGCGGGGTTACTTACCGCGGTGCCGTGTTCCAACGTTGCACGGCATCCCCGGCACTCCACAGGCGGCTTCATCACCGCCGGCCAATCTTCAGCAACCCGCACGACATCGATTGTCCCCTGGCCTCCGATTCGCCGGAAGACCATTCTGCCCTGCAGTGTCAACGAGTGCGGCGAGGCCATCGTGACTTTTTGAAGTCGACAGCCCCCAGCGGAGCAGCTTTTCCGGGCAGGAAGCAGATCAATCGGGAGCAGTCGCCATCCGTAGCAGTGCTCTGACAATCAGGGCGAATCCGGGCAGCTGCATCGAGGCATGAAGGCTGAAGCAGAAACAACTGCCATGTCATTCGCCGTCCCAGCCCAAAACCTTTCTGGCAGACCGTGCAATACTCTCAGCTTCATCAACATCATCGGCAAGTGCAGTCAGGTGCCCCATCTTACGACCTGATCTGAGTTCGAGCTTGCCATACAGATGAACATGCAGGTCCGTCATCGCAAATACCTGCTGCCACCGCTCGGGGGTTGCGTGAACAAGGTGATCTCCCAGCAGGTTCAGCATCACAGCAGGTCGTGCAGCCATGACTGCTCCGGCAGGAAGCCCGCAGATCGCCCGATACTGCTGTTCGAACTGACTGGCAGCACACCCTTCAATTGTCAGATGGCCGCTGTTATGCGGACGAGGGGCGAGTTCATTGACCAGCAGACGGCCGTTGTCTGTCAGAAAGAACTCCACACAGAACACTCCGATAACTCCAAAATGTTCGAGAATCCGCGTGGCAATTTTGCCAGCTTCCTCCACGACCTGCGGGGTGAGTCGAGCGTCAGGAGTTCTGGAACAATCCAGAATGTGATTGACATGATGGTTTACCACAGGGGCAAACAGTCGGCTCTGCCCCCCTGCAAAACCAGCAGCAACGACCGACAGCTCCAGCTGAAACGAAATGATCTCTTCGAGGATCAGTTCAACCCCGGCAAACCTCTGCAGCATCTGCTCAGCGTCAACATCACCGTTAATTCTCACCTGGCCTTTGCCGTCGTAGCCCAGTGTTGCCGTCTTGAGAATCCCCTGCCCCCCGAACTGCTGCAAGCCACGCCTCAGATCATCAGCATCCCTGACCTCAGTGAACGCGGCTGTCGGGATTCCGATCTCCTGCAGTGACCGTTTCTCCAGCAGCCGGTGCTGCGCAATTCGGAGCAGTCGCGAGTCGGGAAAAACCGGCACCAGAGTCTGAAGGAATTCAACAGCCGCTAACGGGATGTTCTCGTATTCGTAACTGATAACGTCCACTGCGGCGGCAAATTCGCGGAGCGATTGCTGGTCATCAAAACTTCGATCAAAGCAGACATCGCTGACCTGCCCACATGGCGACTCCGGCCCACCACCATAGACAGCGATTCGATATCCCGCTTCTCGAGCAGCCAGGGCAAACATGCGTCCGAGCTGGCCGGCACCAAGCATGCCCAGGGTAGCCCCGGGGGCCAGCGTTCTGAGTACTTGCTGATTCATGATGTTGACTGAGAGCCTAGAGAGACAGTTGGCGATCCTGCAGCACAGTTTCCGTCTGTGTCCGCACGTACTCTGACAATCTGGTGTGGATCTGCGGATCATGCAGGGCCAGTATTCTCGCCGCCAGCAGTGCGGCATTACGCGCCCCAGCCGTACCGATCGCAAGCGTTCCCACAGGTATTCCGGCAGGCATCTGAACAATTGACAGCAGCGAATCCATCCCGCTCAGTGTACGACTCTGAACCGGAACGCCCAGGACCGGTAGCAGAGTCTGTGCTGCGAGCATGCCGGGCAGGTGAGCGGCCCCACCTGCACCCGCGATAATCACCTGCAGACCGCGTGCCTGAGCAGACTCGGCGTATTCCGTCAGCCACGCCGGTGTTCTGTGAGCCGACACGACCAGACATTCTGCGGAAATCTCGAAGTCCCGGAGTATTTTTGCGGCTTCTGACATGGTCTCCCAGTCAGACTGGCTTCCCATCACCACGCCCACCCGGGGGCTTGTTTCAGACATCACCAGAACACTCCTTCTGCAGCATCATACGACTGGAATCCTTCAATCAGCCAGGCAGACCTCACGGCCTGGGACTGGTTCCAAGTTCAACCTCAATCGTCAGGTCTTCACCGGCTCTGCGAATACTCAGCTTCATCTTCTGACCGGGACGAGATTCACTCAGGACGCTTACAACTGATTCGTATCCCTCAATCGGCTCGCCGCCGACACCTGTAATCACATCGCCGGTTATTATCCCGGCTTTCGCAGCCGGTGAATCGGCCCGCACCGCACGCACCACCACTCCCTTGCTGTCACTTGCAGCAAGATCCGGCTGCAGACCAAGGTAAGCTGTTCCTGTCGGCGTACGACGGCGACCGGGCTGTGCCTCCGACCAGACAGGGCGATCCTGAAGTGCATCAACCCCTCGCAGCAACTGCTCTGCATAATCAATCACCAGCACTGCACCAGGCATGTTGAGCGTTGATGCATCATCATCCGGAGTGTGATAAATCGACGTCATTCCCGTGAAACAGCACAACACGGGGATCCTCTTCTGCACAAAGGGAAGATGATCGCTGCCGCCGAATGCACCAGGTTTCAGAGTGGTATCGACAGGAGTTTTTTCGTCAGCAGCCTGTGCCACAGCTTCGAACTGATCTGCCGTTCCCACACCAGTCACCTCGACGCGATTCTCCCTGAGGTTTCCGATCATATCGAAGTTGATCATCGCTACGGTGTTTTCGAGCGGAAAGAGGGGATTCTGAACGTAGTGATAGCTGCCCAGCAGACCACGTTCTTCGCCGGAAAAGCAGATAAACACCATCGTTCTCGCGGGAGCCGGACCGGCTGCCATTCTGCGGGCCAGTTCCAGAACGGCAGCGGTACCGCTCGCATTGTCATCGGCACCATTATGCACTTCCCCGAATCGATTCTGAGCACGGGAGCCAAACCCGCCCAGCCCCAGATGATCATAATGGCCGCCAATGACCACGACTTCATCAGAATCCGGACCCGCGCCAGGAATGACACCAACGATATTGTGAGCAGTCACGGATTCTACTTTGAATTCGGTCACTATTTCGGCGCTCCATCCGGGCAATGGCTGCGACAATGGCTTGAGGTTGCTGTCAATCCAGCGGCACACCTCCGACAGCGATGAGAGCTTTTGTGCCTCTTGTCCGGCAGCCACGGGAGTGACTTTGAGGATCTGATCGACAACCTGCTGTTTCACCTGAACGAACGGAAATCCCGCATCCCGTACCCCAAACTGCGAGACCGCCACAAGCTCATCCTGCTCTGCAGCAGGAGCCGACCCAATGTCATTGACAAACAA
>JALRDR010000904.1 GCA_023262145.1 Planctomycetaceae bacterium
GGATGGCTGGTGGAGGTGGATGGCTGGTGGATGGCACCCCATGAAGGCTGGTGGATGGCACCCAAGATCGCGCGGCCTAGAACCTGCAGCTTTTTGTAAGTTGGTGGATGGCACCCGGGGGTCGCCCTTTTGACGGATGGCACCCGGAGGTCGCCCTAAGTGGATGGCACCGAGGGATGGGTGCACAGGAACAGTGCCGGAGGTGCCGAGGAGGTGGATGGCACCGAGGGGAGGAAGAGGTGGATGGCACCGAGGGGAGAAGGGGGTTTTCAGGACAGCCGGTACCAGCGGCGGGCGGCCCATTCGAAGGCCAGCAGGCTGCAGGCCAGAAACATCAGCCAGGGGCGATCCCAGAGTGTCCGCAGTTGCTCATCCACCACCACCGGCTGACTCTCATCGCGAAGCAGGTCCCGCAATCGCTCCAGCTGGTTCGCTGCCAGAACTTGCCCCGGCGTATCCTGAGTCAGCTCATTCAACGCGACCGTATTCAGCTGCGGACTGATCGATTCGAGACTGGGCAGCACAATGTCAACTACCGCTTTCAGTTCGTCAGTCGACTCCGGCACCGGAACCGAAATCTGATATTGCCCCGGAACATCCACGCGAAACGTCGTGCGAAACTGCCCCTGTCCCCGCCCATCACTCACCAGTCGATCCGGCACATTCAGTACGCCCCCGGCCGGATCGGTGATTCGCAGAGCAACATCCACCGCCGACAACGGTTGCAGTTCTGCGTTGTACAGCTGGGCACGAATCGTGATCGGCTGCCCAGGAGTTGCCTCAGTGCGATCCAGCAACAACACGCCTCGCGCACTGCCACGGCTGCGACGCCCCTGGCCCGTTTCTCGAATCAAGCCGGTCCAGAACTGCTGGTGCGCTTCCGAAGAAATCTGACGCAACCGCCACGTTTCCGCCGAACCCACAAAAATCGTCCGCCCGGCTCCGTAGAACTGACTCACCAGAAACGGAGGAACACCCAGTTCAGTGCGAGCACGCGGATTGTCGTATTCCAGCAGTGTCACTGCACCGTCCCGCAATCCGCGCAGCGGATATGAGCGATAAATCCCCCGGAATCGCTCCCAGACGCTGGCGTCCGCAGTGCCTGACGCCGACGACAATCGCAGATATTCTGTCACTCTTCCCTCGGCCGTCGGCAGGACGGGCCAGGGTTCGTCCGCACGCTGCGTCAACTGCATTTCCGGAGCGATCCGGCTGAGCAGCACGGGATACAGAACGCTGATGTCCCGCAATGCGTCCGGCTCCTCAGCAAGCCGTGGCGTAAACAACTCCCCGGCCACAATCACGAGTCCACCGGAATGCTCAGAAACCCAGCGGTTCAGAAACGACTGCTGTTCCGCAGACAACCGACTCCAGTCCGGATCAAAGGCCACGATCACGTCGTACTCGAACAACTCCGCCTCAGTGCGAGGAAACTGTGTGAGCAGCTTGCGAGATTCCTGAGACACCATCCCGACGTTGTCTGCCGCCATCGACTGCAACCAGACATCCGAATCGATTCCGCTGTGACGAAACAACGAATTGCGAACGAATTGATAATCGCGCATCGGCCCGCTGGAGATCACCAGCACCTGCATCCGCTCGTCTGTGATGGCCACTGTTCGTCGACGTTCATTGTCGTCGAGTGTCATTTCCTGAACGTCACCTGACGCTTCCACCTGGGCCACAAATTCATATTCCCCGGCGATGTCCAGACTCTGTGGGAAGACAACACGCGTGGCTGCAGATTCATTCTCAAGAGTCAATTGACGCATCTCGACTTCACGACGGTCGCTGCCATCACTTCCCGCAGTCTGCTGAAACAAGCGCACTGTCACATCAGGTTGTTCAGAACCAGTTCCCTGAACCATGACCGATACGTCGAACGGATCGCCACGATGCACGTCGGACGGTGCCTGCATCCCCGTAATCCAGAAGTTCGGCTGCGGCTGCACGTTGCCGACTCCCACAGCAATCAGCTGTGTCGCGGTTCGTTCCGCTCGTTCCGCCGCTGCCTGCAACGGCAGGCCCGCATTCATGCCACCATCACTGATCACCACTATGCCGGACAGAGTTCGCCCGGTCAGCTGCCCCAGCAGCTCATACGTTGATTCTCCCAGCCGTGTTTCACGACCACGGGGTGCCAGCAACTCTGCCCACTGCTGCAGACTGGCAGCCGATTCAGGAGCCTGCGTGTCGGTCGCTGTGTCCTCATCAAGACTCACCCTCGGCCCGGCAGCCACCGCATCCGCAGTGGCAATCTCATTCCCATCGGCCTGGATAAACCGCACCTGACCGTCACGAACAACAGCCAGTGGACCAACCGTCGTTTCCGAAAATCCATACACGGACACAACGTGAGTCCGGCTGAGCTCAGTCAGTAACCCCGAAGCAATCAGCTGCCGAATGACCGCCTGACTGCGAGTCTCTGTCTCCTCATCGGCAGCCGGCCATTGCATCGACAGGGAAGTGTCCACTGCCACGGCTACTCGCGAGGATTCGGTGCGGCTGAATTGAGTCCGTTGTCGTGGATTCAGCATGATCACCAACAGACAAACCAGCGCCAGCAATCGTGGAACCAACAGAACCAGCCGAGCCGAACGACGTAGGAATCGCGAGTCCCGCATTGAGATCCGAACTGTCAGCCCGAATAACAGAGTCAACCCGCCCAGCAGCAGCAGTATTCCCGCAGTCGTCTCCGGCAGATCCAGTTCCGTGACCTGAAATGTCTCCACTTCCGCGACAGCTGTTGTGGAATCGGCCGCCGTCTTCGTTGTCATGGCCGTCCCGGAATCTGCATCGCGGCCGGCCCCGGCTGCAGCGTCTGCCCGATTCCCGGCATTGCTCCCGCCTGCTGAACCCGCGTCAGCATCTGCCGTCGCACCGTTCTGCCCGGGCGCAGTCTCATCGAAGGCAGTCGGAATCCAGCGTCCGGCGTCCACCAGCGACTCAGCCCGTGAAGAATCTGCCTGATTCATCGTGCTGGCTCCGGATGATGACTCAGACGCAACGACACAACCTGCTCCAGCAGCATGGCAGCCAGTAACAGCCCCAGCAGGATCCAGCGAATTTCACGACCAGAGTCAGAACCGGCCAGCGCGGCTGCCGCATCAGCTTCCAGCACCTGCACATGCTGCATGTCTTCACCCTGAGTGAACGCCTGTGGGTCGGCCAGTGCCAGCGCACTTTCTGATGTGGGCACATTGATGACGACTGTCAGATCCTCTGCTTCACCTTCCGTGCGAAATCTCCGGAGACGATACAGCCCAGGACGATCTGCCTGCGTTACCGCAATGGAATACTGCTGATCCCCGGCAGACGCCGATTCAGCCGCAACCGAATCGTCGCCGAACTCCATCGCTGTCGTCGACTGATCCAACGTGGCCTGCAGTCGCACAAAGGTCTCTGCCAGAGGTTCCTCATCAGGCCCTGCCTCCGGTAACTGGACTTCCAGCGATTCGGTGTATTCCTCCGTAGACCAGCGCAACTGCAGCGGTTCGCTCAGCTCCTGTGTCAGAATCCCGTCTGCCGGCTTCTGCAGGTAGCGATGAATCAGCAGGTGCATAACCACAAACCCGGGTGACGCAGGGGCCATCGGCCAGTTGCTCCAGCGACGCCCGGCTCCGGTCAGAAATGTCAGAATCCTGCCGTCTCCAAGACGGTGTTCAAATGCTACCGGATCCCCTGTGCTCAGCCGCATCAGAGTTCGTACGCCGTCGTCGCGTTCCGCATCGTCAAGAAGCCAGTCCGAGGCAACGCTGAACCAACGCTGCACGCGCAGCGTATCGGGAAAGGGACTGTCCGGCTGGTTGTAGACGGCAAACACCGGATGAGGTTCAAAGCTGGCCCCGACGAACGGGTCGGCATCGTTCTGCAATGCGAGCGAAGCTTCCTGAGCCGCATCGCGGACCACCGCCAGCGGAACGGGAAACAAACGCTGCGCCGGTTGACGCAGCGTGTCGCTGAACCAGGCCACGTTGGCCTGATCATCGGGAATCCAGACCAGCCCGCCACCTTCGCGAACATATCCAGCCAGCAACAACACCTGATCCGCAGGCAGTTCCCGGATATTCAGCAAATACACGCAGTCATAATTGTTCAACTCACTGCTGGTCAGTCCACGCGACAGGCGAATATCCACAGTCAGACCGGTCAGCGCAGAATCTGAGGCAAGTGCGGCAGCAATGTACGACGCATCCTCCTGGGGACCGCTGTCGTCCAGCACCAGCACGCGGCGACTTTCTGTCACATCGATCGCCAGCAGCCGACGGTTGTCTTCCGGCAAAGAATCTTCATCCAGTCGCAGTTCGATCTGCTGCAGCCCCACCTGCTCAAAACTCAGATCATGCGACACTTCAATTTCAGCCCCCGGTTCCAGATCCGGCAGCAGCACTTTGGCCGGCTGCGAAAAGCCGTTCAGATACACCGTACAGCGGCGTCCTGAAACAGCAGTTGAACCGTGGTTCTGCACTTTCAGCGTGAGTCGGACGGGGACACCTGCGGCGACGGCCAGACTATCCGCCGTCAGGCCGGATAATGACAGATTGGGGCGTGCATCCTGCGTCACGCGGATCAGATCCACCGCCGCATTGATCCCGTCCAGTGCCTGCAACGCTTCCGCGAGTTCGGGCTGGTTGTCCCAGTCGGATTTGCGGAAATCGGTGAGCAGATGCAGTCTTGGTGCCACCCCGGGATCAGCTGCGAGGATGTCGCGAGCCGCTGTGATGGCAGCCAGCGGTGTGGCAGCTTTCTGAGAGCAGGTGAGGTTTCGCAGTCGCGGCAGGAATTCCTGCACAAAGGCACCGTCCAGAATGCGGTCCGAAACAATCGGCCGCCGAGGGCTGGTTGTGGTCAGCACTGTGACACGGGCGGAGCTGGACAGCCGACTGCCTTCTGCCAGCATCGCTTCCAGCGTCGACAATGCAGACGCGAAGATACTCTCATCCCCGCTGCGTTCCCGCATTGACAGCGAATCGTCCAGAATCACGACATGATGTACGCTGGCGCCACGCAGCATGGACAGCCCGCCCGGGGCCAGAATGAGCCGACTGATCAGAAACACGATCAGCAGCACAATCAGAATTCGCAGCAGCAATTGCAGCAGCTGTTCGAGTATCAGACGACGGCGATTGAGTTCTTCGCTTTCCAGCAGAAACTCCATCGCCGCAAAACGGATCTGGCGATAACGGAGCCGGCTGAGGATATGAATCAGGATCGGCAGCAGTACCAGCGCAGCCCCCGGCAGCACGAAGGCCGGATTCAAAAAGAACTGCGTGATGGCGGGCATAAAGCTGTTGCTACGATCGAAACTGCAATGTTGACGCTGGCGAATGGGTACGACAGCGGTGCGGGAGAGCAGACGGGCGGCCTGACCGAAAGAACTCGAGCAGACGTCTGCAGATTTGTGTGCCCCGCAGGATAGCACACTTTGCCCCCGTTCACACTCCGCCGCCGGTACCACTGTCCTGGATCAGCAGTTCCCAGCTCTGATCATGGTTGCAGCGAAGGTTCGCCTGTCAGTGCATTCCGGCCCGCACCGGTTGCAGAATCGCTCCAGGTGGATACTGTGTCCGCATTCCAGCGGCGGCAGGCCGCATTTACATCGAAGGACTGGACGATGAGTACAGCAGATGCCGTCGCGTGGCCGGTGGAGCAGATCCGCCAGCAGTTTCCCGCATTGCAGCGCACACTGAACGGACGGACCGTGGCCGTGTTTGACGGCCCGGCGGGCAGCCAGGTTCCGCAGCGTGTGGCGGATGCCGTGGCTGGCTATCTGCTGCACAGCAACTGTAATCGGGGGGCGGCCTTTGCCACAGCTGTAGAATCCGATGCGGTGATTGAAAACGCGCATCAGGTGCTGGCGGACTTTGTCGGTGCAGATGATCCGGAGAGTGTGATCTTCGGGGCCAATATGACGTCGATCACGCTGCACATCAGCCAGTCGCTGGCACGCACATGGCAGCCGGGTGATGAGGTGATCGTGACACGACTGGATCACGACGCGAATGTGACTCCCTGGGTCCTGGCTGCCGAAGCGGCCGGAGCGGTGGTGCGGCACGTGGACCTGCATCCGGAAGACGGGACGCTGAATCAGGAACACTACCGCAGTCTGCTGAATGAACGCACCAGGCTGGTCGCCATCGGTTATGCGTCCAATGCCACCGGGACGGTAAATCCGGTTCGTGAAATGACCACGGCGGCGCATCAGGTCGGGGCACTCGTGTACATCGATGCGGTGCACTATGCCCCCCACGGTCGGATTGATGTGGCCGAAATTGGTTGTGATTTTCTGGTGTGCTCGCCATATAAGTTCTTCGGACCGCACGCCGGCGTTCTGTGGGGGAGGCGGCAGTTGCTGGAAGAGCTGCGGCCGCGGAAACTGCGGCCATCGCCCAATACACTTCCGGGCCGCTGGATGACGGGCACACAGTCTCATGAAGCGATCGCCGGATCAGCAGCCGCGGTGGAATACCTCGCCGGTTTGTCGGAGCTGCTGCCTGGGGACGGGGAAGCACGCGGAAAAGATCTGAGCAGATCTGAAAAACTGTGCCAAGTCTTCACACGAATTCAGCAGTATGAGCGTAGTTTGAGTGAACAGATGCTGGACGGGCTGCAGCAGGTTCAGGGGATTCAGCTGTACGGAATCGGCAGCAGCGGGGATCTGTCGCAGCGAGTGCCCACGTTTTCGTGGACCTTCCCAGACTGTTCCACTCGGGATGTCGCCGTGTGGCTGGCCGACCGGGGTGTTCACGTCTGGAATGGAAATCACTACGCCTTGCCGTTTACAGAATCGTTCGGTCTGGAACCGGGCGGCACCGTGCGGGCCGGGGCGTTGCACTACAACACAGTTGAGGAAGTGCATCGGCTGGTGGATGGCTTGCAGGAATTCCGCAGTCGCTGAAGCCGTGAAGGATTGAAGGATTGAAGGATTGAAGGGGTTAAGGAGGGCTCCGTTCCTTACAAATAAGGATTAATTTCAAAAAATATTTCACTGGGTTCCAATGACGAAGCTCATGGATTCCCGGTGATATTTTTCGGATGAATCCAATT
>JALRDR010000922.1 GCA_023262145.1 Planctomycetaceae bacterium
CTGTATTTCATCGTCTGCCAGAACTTCCCGTCGATTGACTCGTGCCATCGCAGAACTCCCCGAAATCCAGTCCCAGAATCGACTTGCCGAATATCTTGTCATCCGCGGAGTGAGTTGTCAACAATGGATGGCCCCAAGAAAACGAGGAAAACAATGCTGAGTGGGGCAGATGGCGTTTGTGCCGCGCGACGCAAAAACACCCCTGATCCGATTGCTCGAGTCAGGGGTGTCGGTCTTGACCGTCAGCGACGGTCAGAGCAGGTTGACGACCCTGTCAGCCAGCCCCTTCTCGCCCGGACCATGTTCTCCCAGCACGACGTTGAGTCGGCCGGCGGCGGCGATTCTTTCGAGGACCTCCAGTTCCCGCAACCGCATCAGAACCGGGTTGTCGGCCAGCAGTCTGGCTGTGTTGGCCTGTGACCGCATCGCCGCCGTTTCTTCGCGACGCGAGATCAGGTTCGCCTCAGCAGCCTTGCGGGCTTCTGTGACCCTGTTCATGAGATCCTTCATTTCGCCTGGCAGGATCACATCCCGGATCCCGATGGCAGCGATTTCCAGACCGAGTTCTGCTGCTCGTCGCCGAATCGTCTCCTCAATCTGAGTTGCGACAACATCCTTCTCCGCCAGAAAGGCATCGAGCTCACAGGCTCCCACAACGCTTCGCAGCACAAGCTGTGTTTCGCGGTAGATTGCCTGTCGGAGGTCGTCTGTCCGACTGATTGCCCTGAACGCGTCGACGATTCTGCAGGTGACCACGGCGTTCAACCGCAGCGTGACCTTGTCGGCGGTCATGATGTCCTGACCACCGACGTCAATCGTCGTCTCTCGCTGGTCGATTTCCACCAGGCAGAGTCTGTCTGTCCTGAGCGTTTCCACCAGCAGAGCGCCGTTTGCAGACGCCTGTGTCCGCTGTGCTGCTCCAGCCGCGCGGGACGGTGTGGCGGCCTGTTCGTGCCAGAAGGCGTACAGGCCTGGAGCCAGCGTGTCGACGAACTGTCCGTCGATGAACAGAACGCCAACCCGGTCACGGTCAATCGTACGAACGTCGAGGACCTGCGAAGCGGTCGGTGACTTCACGATAACACTGAGTTCCCTGTGCTCGAACCGCAGGTTACGGATATCAACCACCTCCACGCGGACGTGTCTGTGTCCGATCCACCAGGCGTACTGTCCCGGCGGAAGAATGTGGCTGAATCGGTTGTCGATCCAGACCAGTGCCCGCTGATGGTCCTGCAGTTCAAGCACGACGGCATCGTCTGCGAGGGCACCGGACCGGATGATCAGGTCGAGGTACTTGTGGACCAGCCATGGATCACGCCGGGACACAATGTCCACTCGGACCTTTCCGGTCGGATCGAAGAATCGGTGGTGACCAGCCTGAAGCAGTCCCTGGAATTCTTCATCCCGGAAGAGCAGTCCCATCTCGTAACTGCGAATGTGGTAATTCCTGAAAACAAACATGATGCACCTCCCCGAAGCCGTACTCCGGACCGACATTATTTAACCCACGCGAAAACAAAGATGCGGCTTCATTACCGCAGTGCATTCCGGAAATACACCATCCGAAGGCAGTGCGTTCGCGAATCACAGCGGGCATTGCGGAGTACATTTGAGCGTCTTCTGAAATCGATGTCCGGTTCCTTTGGCGACGAGTTTTCTTTCCGGTCTCCCGGGGGAGTTCGGTTCGATCAAACTTGTCACTTCCGTTTCGTTCTGCCGATTTCAGGTAGACGCGGTATCCACGTACTACAGGACATTTCCGCATGCTGCTGAACCCTGTTCCGCAGACAACGGCGCTTCAGAGATCTGAAGCGCCGTTGTGTTGCGTTGAGGTTTCAGCTGATTACAGTCGAACGTCTGCCTTCTTCAGGCATGTTGAGCTGCCTTGCGGCAGCTCCAGCTTAAAAGGCTGGTGCCGGAAACATCCCGGCAGATGGTGGCTAGTGTGGTGCAGGAATCGAACCTGCGTCTTCCAGACTCAACGCCTGGTGCTTCGCCATTAAGCTGACCAACAGAGATGTCGCCTGGATAGAGCCCAGTTACGGAACAGGCAGTATCAGACCGGGCACCACGATGAAGCGGTGATTCGGTGACCTGCATGCCGCTGGCCGGACAACATCACTAACCTTGCCTGAAAAGTAACGCTGGCGGGAATCGAACCCACTCTGATCGGCTTCTGACCGATTGCCTCACCGTGCGCCTTCAGCGTCTGAGTAACCGCTGCTGACCATTGCCAGCAGCTTGAGGTTAGAGACACGCTGCGGTGCAGGGTGGTTCAGGGAAATTCACAGAATCTTCAGCAGTTGCCGAGGGGCGACAAGTCGCTGGCAGAGAGTCCTGAGCACCGTGGCAAGCCGACCGGCCAGCAGGGCAGCCATGGAGAGTGTTCAGCGGACAGAACTCCGCTCGGCATGCATTTTTCGACCGTATCTCCTGCGGGCGTGAATTGACTGTGGAGCGATGCAGGCCAGCGTGGCGATCGCATCTCGGGAAAGCCAGCGAAGTCCGGGAGTTTATCGCTGAGCCAGGTGACGGTCGTCATCGAGTCGGGACAGGTCAACGAACGCAAATTTGTCTGACATGCAGTTGTCAGCAGCAGAATTCGCCGTCAGTTTCCGCCAACAGATGATGAAGAAGATAATGAACTCGCTGGACGACACTCGAAGTCGGCCATGCTTCCCGCTTAATGCGTACCTGCATCGCAGTTTACTGAGGCCCATCGCCGGTCGTGACGGATGACATCAGGCGGGCGAGATGCGAGGATCTGATGTCCTCACAATTACATGTTTCGCGGCGTTCTGAGGTTGGCGAAGTGTTGTGACCCTGCTGCCTCACGTACCATGGTGATTCGAGGCTAAAGCGACTTGACAGTACTCCAGTCCAGCTCATGTGGCATCACATTCTGTTGCACGGAGACTGCGGCCGCTCGTCCCGCAGCTTCGCCCATCGCTACGGAATTGCCGGTGACTCGATAGCTGGAGTGCGCGATAAAATCACCGCTGATGCATCGCCCCGCCATCAACAGGCCATCCACGTCGGCAGCAACCAGTGCGGGGTACGGAATATCGTATGGTCTGGACCCGTTCTTCCTGAAATCTCGATCCACCTCCTTGTTGCCGTGTTCGGACAGAGCATGCACATCGATCGGAAAGCTCGCTGTGCAAACGGCTTGCTTGTGTCGGAGTCCCGTGGCGAGGTCTTCCGCAGTGATCGCATAACGCCCGCGAATCCTGCGCCCTTCTCGAATCCCAATCTGCTCGGCAGTGGCGACCACGGACAGGTTTTTCCAGGGGCCGCCAATCTTGCGCAGACCGTTGACGATCTCGTGGATCTCGCGTCGCGCTCGCAACGTCGCTTCAGTAACCGCATCTGCATCAAAGGCCGACACCCCATATTCGTGATTGGTCATCAGGGAATAAATTCCACTATGCAGATGCCTCAGGGTAGGAGCACGGTACGACGGTGAGATCCCATGATCCTCCATCAGGTTGAGCAGACGAGTTTTTGCGCCGGATCCGGATTCCCGGATGTACGGCCCGATGTCCTGAGGATCGACGCCGGTCAGCAGTGCGAGCATCGACATGGGCTGGCATGTACACTCAGCACCAACTCCAACATCGAATCGACAACCTGCGTGGGCGGCCAGATCCCCGTCGCCAGTGCAATCGACAAAGCGTCCGGCCTGCCACGCCTCGCGGCCACTTCTGGACTCGGTCAGAACGGCGACAACACAATTACGTTCGTCAGTGACCGCACCGACAAGTCGCGTGTGCAGGCGAATCCTGACGCCCGCATCCACGCACATCTCTTCCAGAACAAGCTTTGCAACCTCCGGGTCGTAGACAGTGCCACCTGTCTGGTGAGCTACCTCGCTGCCGCGATCACTGAACTCCTGCAGCATCTCGGCCATGATGCCCGACTTGTTCTCTGCATCGAGGATCTTCGTCAACAACCCGGCGGTCCAGACTCCACCCAGACATCCGGCAACTTCAATCAGCTGAACAGAAGCGCCAGCGCGTGCTGCGGCAAGTGCCGCAGCAACACCGGCTGGTCCCGCCCCACAGACCAGCACATCGGTCGTGCCGGCGATTGGAATTGGCCGCTCCTGTTCCAGCAGATACCTGCCGTCTTCGGAAAGCCGACCGCTGGTGCGCAAAATATCACCACTGATCGGATTTGCCGTTCGGGCTGCCTGCGGGGCCTGATCAGCACGTGTGTCTGGTGAAGTCAACGAGGCTGAGACGACCCACCCGCCAACAGCGGTCTGAATGAAACTGCGTCGTGAATTTGCTGAATTAATCATGTTCAGATCACCATGGAAGCACTGCTTGTCACTCAACCGCATCGAACATCATTGTAGTTGATGCCGGGACCGTTTCGTCAGGGTGTGATTTGTTTTCTGTTGGGGAATTCTGCTGTTGCCATCCGATGTTCTGCCCCTGCCGTTCGATTGCCGAACCGTGTGTCAGCGCATATTGGAAGGGCGTTCGTCGAATCCAGCAATGGCAGGTGACAATCGACGGCAGAGTGCGGATGACTAAATGATGTTGCGGGATGCGGCACGAGAAGGATTCGTCGGGGATGACGGGTGCAGTCAGACATGCCTCCCGATCAACCCTCGTTGACTGTTCTGCGTGCGATATTCAGCAATCGCAAAAATCTGTGCCGCCCTGGCGGGTTGCCGCTTACGAATCGATCTG
>JALRDR010000940.1 GCA_023262145.1 Planctomycetaceae bacterium
TGCTGCGATTTGTGGCGTTGGCTCTGAACCTCGGGGGACGTGAGCCTGATTTGGGGGGCGGGAGGGCAGCCCCTGCGTCTGGTGCGCCTGTTTCTGGTGCGCCTGTTTCTGGTCGCTGAATTCAAGTGTCCGTGGTGCAGGGCGATGCTGGCGGCCGGTTGCCGTCCTGCTCGGCGTTCAGGCCGCTTCGACGCGCATCTGTGCTCCACAGATCTGTGGTCCGCGGGAGCAGAGGGCTTGGGGACTTCGAGTTGAGCGTGGCGGATTCCGTCGCGGGCACTGTTCAGACTGTGCCCGCTGATCAGTTGAGGTTCATATGGATGGTCTGTGACCGATCGGGGCCGACGGAAACAAATTCCACGGGGCTTCCAACAATGCGTTCGACAGTGCGGACGTATTGCTGAGCGTTTTGAGGGAGCTCCGAGAACCTGGTGATTCCGGTGATATCTTCCTGCCAGCCGGGGACTCGTGTGAGTACAGGCACAGCATCGGCAAGATCTTCGCAGCGAGCCGGGAGCGTGCGAGTGATCTGTCCGCGGATATCGTAGGCTTCGCAGATGTGCAGTTCATCCAGACCGCTGAGCACATCCAGGAGGGCGATGGCGATGGAGTCAACACCGCTGATCCGAGCGCTGTAGCCGGTGGCAACGGCATCAAACCAGCCGCAGCGTCGGGGGCGACCTGTCACAGTACCGAACTCATTCCCGGCGATGCGAATTCGTTCGCCGATTTCGTTGTCGAGTTCTGTTGGGAAGGGGCCACCACCGACACGTGTGGTGTAGGCTTTGGCGACACCGATCATTCGTTGAATGGCGCGTTCGGGGACGCCACTGCCGTTATGAATACCGCAACCGGAGCTGTTGGAGGAGGTCACATAGGGGAACGTGCCATGGTCGATGTCCAGGAGGCTTCCCTGGGCGCCTTCGAAGAGCAGGTTTTTGCCTTCATCCAGTGCATCAAGCAGATAGGAAGTGGTGTCACAGGCCATGGGGCGAATGCGATCAGCAGCGGCAGAGTATTCCTGAATGATCTGATCCGCAGAGAGCACTGGGGCAGCGGGATCGAGTGCATTCAGGAGCAGTTGTTTGAAGGGTACAATTTCGCGAACTTTGGCTGCGAAGGAATCGGTGTCGACCAGGTCAGCGATGCGAATTGCGTGGGAGCGTCCCACTTTATCACGGTAGCAGGTGCCGATCCCACGCATGGTGGTTCCGATGGCGTGGCTGCCGCGGGATTTTTCCAGGGCTGCTTCTTCGGCAAGGTGCCACGGACAGATCACATGTGCTCGCTCGCTCACCAGCAGCCGCGCGGAGCATTCATGGCCACCGGCAGTAAGGCTGTCGAGTTCTCCGAGCAGTGCCATTGGATTGACAACGACACCGGGGCCGATGACGGACATCACGTGGGGCTGCAGGATTCCTGAGGGAAGCAGGCTGAGCTTATAGGTGTTGCCGTCAAACTTGACCGTATGACCGGCATTGTTTCCACCCTGATACCGCACGACGATCTGATGATGTTCTGTGAGCAGATCGACGATTTTCCCTTTGGCTTCGTCGCCCCACTGCAAACCGATGACTGAAGTTGCCGGCACGGAATTACTCGCTGTAACTGGATAAGAACTGGTGTGTTGCCGCGTTTGTTACCGGAGTTGCAGTGACGTTAAAACAGTGAAGTTGAAACAGTCGGCTGCTGTGCTGCATTGCCGCAGCGTTCGGCTGACAGGGGGCTGGCCGTTCATTCCTGAGGCCGACCAGCGTGAGCGCGCAAAACGGGGATTGTAGTGACGCCAGGACATTTGCAAACGAGCAGGAAGGGGAATTACGCTGGTTCCCGTGGATTGGGGATGGCCTGGTTTTGGTTGAAAAGAATTGGCGGCAGGCAGGGGGGGGAGGGGTGGTCGACTTGCACCGTGGATTCAGCCTGGTAGTCTGCGGCATCGTCGATTATCGGCAGCGGTGTGGGGCGTGGATCGTTTTTACTGCAGCCGGTGCGACTCAGATCGGGTTCTGCGTGAGCGGCATTCAGTCAACAGGGGCAACGATGGCTTCAGGAGACACAGAACAGCGGTTGATTGGCCGGATTCGTGCGGGTGACGCGGACGCCTGGCAGTCCCTCATCGATCAGTATGAGGGGAGATTGCTGGCCTGGCTGAGGGTTCGTATCGGAGACAGCACGGCAGCAGAAGACCTTGTGCAGGAGACTTTTGTGGGGTTTCTGCGGGCATTGCCGGGCTACGACGAGTCTACGCCGCTGGAATCATGGTTGTATACCATCGCTACCCACAAGCTGATTGACGAATTACGGCGGCGGGGACGACGTCCTGCAGTGGCACTTCCTGGGTTGGCATCGCGGGGAGCGGCAGATCTGATTGGTCCCGGTCGCCGGGCCTCCAGCATGTATCTCAGCCGGGAGACAGATCGTTCTGAAGCGGCATTGATTGGTCGAGTGCTGGCAGAATTCGTCTCCGGCTGCATTCAGCAGGGGGCCTGGGAGCGGCTGATGTGCATTGAACTGCTGCTGGTTCGTGGCTGGAGCAACAAGCGAGTGGCCGAAGAGCTGGGACTGACGGAGAAGCAGGTAGCCAATCACAAGTATTTTGTGATGGAAAAAATGCGTCAGGCAGCCCGGTCGCAGGAGCAAAGCGTACGCATTCCCCCGGAGCTGGAAGTTGGTCGAGACGAGAGCTGAACCAGCCTTTCAGATGGCTGTGACGAGGCAGAGTCGCAGCGTTGAATTTTCCTGAAGAATCCACCGGGAAACGCAGCTGAAAGGGGGGCTCCTGGAGTATCAGCAAACGAGCTGATGTGCTAGAATCCTGAGGAATGAACAGGCTCCCACGGCAGTGTGCAGAACTCACCCCAACGGGGCATGGGTTTCCCGGGGATTTCCGCTGTTCAGTACATTCACGATTTCGGGGGGTCGGACGAACGGATTCCGATCTGGACAGGGTTGTCAATGAAGCTTACGTGTGATCGCGCAGTATTCTCTTCAGCGTTTTCAATCGTCGCATCAGCAGTACCTGCTCGCACACCAAGAGACGTGCTGCGCAATGTGTACATGTCTGTCGGTGGTGCTGGTGTAGAGCTGGTGGGGACTGATCAGGAGACCGGAATCCGCTACGCCGTTCAGGGTGTGGAAACCAGTTCCGAAGGTGAAGTGCTGCTGCCTACTCAGCGGGTTTCATCGATTCTGCGCGAATTGCAGGCAGAGCAGTTTGAGATTGACGTGGAAGAACAGCAGGTGACGATATCCGCATCGGCATCGCGGTTTCGGTTGTCCTCAGAGGATCCTCGCGAATTCCCACCAGTGCCGGAGTTTTCCGAGGAAAGTTATTTCCGCGTGGCGGCCCCTGTGTTCCGCCAGATGGTCCGCCGCACTGCATTTGCCACAGACACCGAAAGTACTCGCTATGCACTCGGCGGTCTGCTGCTGGAGATTGAGGACGGCCAGCTCACGCTGGCGGCCACCGACAGTCGCCGTCTGGCTGTGGCCAGCGCTGCCTGTGAAAAGCAGGGGGAACCGGTGGTTCCGGAGCGCACGACGGTAATTCCCACACGAGCGATGGCACTGCTGGAAAAGTCGATCGATCCAGCCGTGGAATATGTGGATATCGCATTGCGTGAAAACGATGTGATGATGCGTGCTGGCACCT
>JALRDR010000966.1 GCA_023262145.1 Planctomycetaceae bacterium
AACTGTTTCGTGTGTTTCTTCCCCGAAATCTTGACTCAACAGGAGCAAACAATCTAGAGTTTCCGATAGTGAGAAGTGTGAAATGTTCGGCAGGACTGTTACCAATTTTTAGATTGTGTTCACGAAAAGTGTGCACGTCTCAGTGAGTCAGCTGTAGTTGAGTTCAGCGGGGCATGCAACTGTTTTACCACTGGTGCTCCGGCTGTCATTTGCGGATTCATACGTTTATTTTGCAATGGAGGAGTGTGGTATGAGGGTAAATGTTTGGCATCGCAGGGCCTTTACGCTGATTGAGTTGCTGGTGGTGATTGCCATCATTGCAATCCTCGTCGCGTTGCTTCTGCCAGCGGTTCAGCAGGCTCGTGAGGCTGCTCGGCGTACGCAGTGCAAGAACAATCTGAAGCAGATTGGGATTGCCATGCACAATTACCATGACGTGCATGGTCAGTTTCCACCGAGTATCGGCTGGAACCCCGGCCCGGGTCCGTTCACGGACAGTCTTGTCGCAGCCTTTTCGGACAAGGTCTTCATGCTGCCAATGCTTGAGCGCAGCAACGAGTTCAATCAGATTCGCTACGACCAGAATCCCTACCATCACTGGTATCGCGGCAGCAATACGGCGCTCAGTGGCCGTCTGCCGGTCTTCAATTGCCCAAGCAACTCGACTGTGAATCAGGGCGGAGCCGACGGAAACTTCACGTACGCGATCAATAACGGGGTGCAGCGACTTTCGCCAAATGGTTCACCGATCAGTGGCTGGGAAGGTCGTCACAACGGGATTGCGTCCTACATTGGTCAGCGTGGCAACTCGAACTCTCCTGTGACATTTGCCAGCATTACGGACGGAACCAGCAACACGGCTGCTTATGGTGAATTCGGCATGGATCTGTTCAGGCCGGAGCCTTACCAGCAGAAAACAAAGCAGATCAAGACATGGGTCGGCGGGAATACTCACCAGGAGCTCCGGCAGAACTGCCTGAATCAGACGGCATCAGCGGACAACGGTGGCGGGCGACACGGTATGCGTGGGGCTGGCTGGGCGTGGTCCTTCATCGGAGCTGGTGGGACATACAGTCACAACATGAATCCCAATGAAACCACCTGCTTCTCCAATGAGGGAGACTGGTATGGATCCAACATGTTCTCAGCATCCAGCTGGCACACCGGTGGTGTTCAGATCTGTCTGGCTGATGGTTCTGTGAAATTCATCAGCGAGAACATCGATCACAACCTCTGGGTGTTCATCGGAGCTCGAAACGACGGTCAGGTTATTGGCGAGTTCTGATCGTTCGGAACTGGACGACGGGTCGGAGTGTACTGGTATGCACTTCGGCCCGTTTTTTTTTGTCCGGAGTCCTGTTGGGGGTGAAGTCAGTGCGGCTGCGGGATTTTAGAACAGCATGGTTGACTGGATTGCTGCTGGCATTGTTGTGTGGTTGTACCGCAGAGCAGCGGACGTCGCAGGAATCCATGGAACCGACCGGGAATGGAATCGATCAGTCGATTCCACGCGCGGGCACTCAGCAATCTCCGGCAGGCAAGTCGGTGGCAGCCCTGCGGATCAATGCGGAGGCTGCGATGGAGGTGGAGGAACCAGTTGGCGTCCCACCAGTGTTCATCGATGTGGCTCCGCTGCTGGGCGTGGACTTCGAGTGGTATGCAGACCGTGTTCCGGGCCGATTTTTTCTGCCGGAAGTGATGGGAGGTGGCATTGGCTGGCTGGACGTGGACGGGGACGGCTGGCAGGACCTGTATTTCGCCAATGGCTGTTCGCTGGCTGGCGAGGAGACGGGGCAGCGGAATGGTCTGTTTCGAAATCTCCGCGGAAAGCGATTTGAGGGGGTTGCGGTCACCGCAGCGGCGGCTGATGAGGGATACGGTCAGGGCGTGACGATCGGCGACTGGAATGTGGATGGCTTTCCGGACATCTGCGTTGCCAACTACGGGCTCAACCGGCTGTATCTGAATCAGGGCGATGGAACGTATGTGGAGGTCTCGGAATCGTGGGGGATGGAAGATCCCGGCTGGAGTACCAGCGGGCTGTGCCTGGACCTCAACGCAGATGGCCTGCCGGATCTGTACAACGTGAATTACATGGATGTGACACTGGCGAACAACAGGGTCTGCACCTATGGCGATCGAATGGGTTACTGCGGCCCCGGGCAGTATGAATCGGTGGCGGACAGCATCTGGATTAACAGCGGAGAGGGAACATTTCAGCCGGCCGCTGCTGAACTTGGATTCGCTGTCACGGCATCGAGTGGACTGGCTATCAGTGCAGCGGATCTGGACGGGGATCTGTCCCCGGAGATTTATGTAGCCAACGACATGCAGGCGAACCTGATGTTTACGCGAAGCACCGCGGGGGAGCGATCGGTGTTATGGGATGAGATTGCACGAGTTTCCGGGGTGGCGGTGGCTGCGGACGGGATGAATGAAGCGAGCATGGGGATAGCCACTGCGGATTTTGATCGGGACGGTCTGCCCGATCTGTATCTGACACACTACTACCAGATGAAGAACACGTTGTATCGGAATCTGGGGGGATTGCTGTTTGAGGATGACAGTCTGCGAACAGGTGTGGCGGCAAGCAGTCTGCCGTTGCTGGGTTTTGGGACGGTGGCCTTTGATTACAACGCGGATGGTTTCAGTGACGTGTTTGTGGCCAACGGCCATGTGCTGGGACCGCAGGTTGACCCGTGGACCATGAGTGCCCAGCTGCTGCAGAATAACAACGGACGCTTTCGAGACGTTTCGGCGAGTGCGGGTGCATATTTTCTGGACGCATGGATTGGCCGGGGGACGGCCAGCGGAGACATTGACAACGACGGGGACACGGATGTGACCGTCAGTCACATTGACCGGCCGGTCTCCATCCTCCGCAACGACACGTTGGAGTCGCCCGTTTTCCTTTCGATATCCCTGCGCTCTGATGACAGGTGTCCGTCCGTGGGTGCGCGAGTGCGTGTGATCAGCGGTGAGACGATTCTGGAGCAGAGTCAGACTGGTGCGGGTAGTTATCTTTCCACGAATGATTCGCGATTGATTTTCCATCCGCAGCAGAAGGTTGTGCTGGTGGAGGTCGACTGGCCGGGCGGGGAGACTCGACGTTATCCAGACTGCCCGACAGGTGGTACGGTAATTCTGCAGCCACAGGGGCGGATGTGGGAGGTGCCCCAATGAACCAGACGCAGTTCAGAAGAACAGGCCGCGGCAGATTGTTGTTGCTGATGCTTGCGCTGGCGGCGATCTGGCCGTCTTATCGCTGGTGGCAGGAGGCTCAATTTCGCTCGGCATTGCAGCTGGGACAGAAGTATCTGAATCAGCGTCGCGAGGAACTGGCGGAGGAGCAGTTTGAGATTTGCCGGCAGATTCACCCGCAGGATACTCAGAGCATTCTGCTCTGGTCCGAAGCGGTTATGACGGGTCGTAGTCGCACGGGAGCTGAGGCTGCAGAACTGGTGCTGAGTGGTCTGCGGCAGATCAGTGACGAGGACGCGGCTGCGGCTGAGATACGGATGCGGGAAGGGCGTCTGCTGCTCTTTGTGCTCAATCGTCCCGACGCCGCGGAGCGCATGTTGCGGCGTTCCTTGGCGCTGGATGATCGCCCGGTGGATGCCTGGTATCTGCTCTGGAAGTTGTATGACCTGACGGGCCGTTTTGAGCAGGCTGAGCCGTTCTACCTGGCTACGTACGAACGAACGACGAGCGAATACCGACCAATGCGGCTGCGGGAGTGGTATCTGAGTCAGTTCAGTCAGGGTGCTGCAAATGCGGAGCTGGATCGTCGGATGGGATTTCTGGGGCCGGATGAGCTGGCGGGTGATGCGACGGTCGATCGCCGGCTGCAGGCGTTTGTGGATGCGGAGCCGGATTCCCTGCTGAATCAGACAGCTCAGGCAGCGTTTTTCGTGCAGCTGCGAGATCGTGACAAGGCTCTGCAGACATTACTGCGGCTGCAGCAGCATGAAGAGGCGGCAGGGAATGCGTGGTATCTGTCGCTTACCATTGAGCTGCTGCTGGAGTTGGGGCGTCTCGACGAGGCTGCCCAGCTGGCCGACGCATGGCAGGCGGCTCGTGACGGTTATCTGTGGCATCGGTGTGCCGGGCGGATCAGTCAGCTGGTACGGCGGGAAGATGAAGCGGCAGTGGATCACTTTCGGCAGGCGCGGCAGGAGTGGCCGGGGAATGCGGACTGGTCGCTGCTGCATTTTGAAGCTCAGTCGCTGGCCCGCCTTGGTCGTGGCGAGGAATCAAAGCGACTGCGGGAGCAGGCGGATCGGATTGAGAAGCTCACGGAACTGGACCTGCATCGCGGCATTCGGATTGCCCTGCAGCAGCCGAACGCTCCGGCAACGGTCAGTGAAATGATTGCGTTCTACTCCGCGTTGGGAAGAACGCAGGAAGTTGAGGCGTGGAAACAGGTCGGAGGATTGTCTGCTCAGGGTAGTTTCGAGTAGACTCCGGCAGTGCGTTGTTTTTCCCTGGGAGATTAAATCATGAAGCGATTTCAACTGGCGTTGTCTGCCTTGTTTCTGTCAGCACTGGTGATCGGTTGCGGTGGTGGTACAGAAGAGATTGCCGCAGGTGGCGGTGGAGAAAGCACGGCATCTCAGGAAGAGATCCAGAAGCAGATCGAGGAGTCGATGCGGCAGTCCAAGAACGCCTACGGCGGATCAGCTCCGAACATGGGGCAGGTTCCAGGTGGCGGAAACTGAGGCTGGCCGAACGGCAGTCAGCTGCGGCTTCGCCGCCGGTGATTTTTCCGGACGACGTGGATCTGCGTCTCGATCCGGGGGACTCTGTGCGACGCTGCACATTGACGTGACGTATGAACATCTGAAAGGCCTGGCGGGTGAGCTCGTCAGGCTTTTCTTTTTGGTAATTGTTGAGCTGGCCATCAGGCCAGCAGCCGGAGCGGCGGCATGTGTTGCTGTCTCGACCACTTCGTCTCGCAGGACGAAGTGCAATCGCGGGGGTAGGTCAGGCTCCCGCCTGAAATCATCTCGGCTTGCAGCCCACCGTGCGTGACGGGTCATACCCATCCAACGCAGGCCGGACAGGACGCAGCGCAGATCCGGCAAAGCACCGCAACGGCACGCAATCATCTACTACCACTTCCGGATCTGCGTGACTTCGTTCTCTTGTCCGGTCTGGAACTGTTTCAGCCTGCAACTGCGGCCGTTTGACTGACATCAAATCGCAGCCACGCGGGACGCCTGCCGTCAGCCGAGTTCCGGGAGCGGCTCGTGGCCGGCGAGCAGGTATTGCGGTCGTCCGGACAGGTCGTTGAGGGTCTGCTGGCTGCCGATGCCAAGGAACTGATGCAGTGACGCGTGAACTTCCCCGAAATGAACGGGGCGTTCGGCGATTTCGCCACCCAGTCGATCGGTGGCACCGATGACCTGCCCGCAGCGGAAACCGCCGCCGGCGATGAGTCCGCCACCGACACGTGGCCAGTGATCTCGCCCGGCGTCTTTGTTGATTGTGGGAGTGCGTCCGAATTCGCCCCAGGCAACGACGGCAACATCATCGCCCATTCCACGTTCATGCAGGTCTTCAATGAGTGCCGCGAGTGCGCGATCGAAGATCGGGAGAT
>JALRDR010001002.1 GCA_023262145.1 Planctomycetaceae bacterium
GTAACCTTCCGCGAGTCCCTTTTTTTTTGCCCACCCCATGGCAATCCCCTGACCAGCGTTCAGGAACAGTCCGAAGAAGTTACAGGCGGAAGCTCAATGAAGATCCTTGTTGTCGGCTCCGGTGGTCGTGAACACGTTCTCGCATGGAAACTCAGCCAGTCTCCCAGTGTGGAAACTGTCTATTGTGCACCGGGAAATGCCGGAACAGCTCGTGATGTCCAGAACCTGAATATCGCCTCCGATGATATTCCCAGGCTGGTGAAATTTGCAGAAGAGAACAACATCGATCTGACGGTCGTGGGCCCCGAAGCTCCGCTGGTTGCCGGTATCACAGATGCATTCCGGCACAGGGGACTGCTGGTCTTCGGCCCCACAGCCAAAGCGGCACAACTGGAGGGCAGCAAAGTCTTCACCAAAAAGCTGCTGCGTCGGGCAAATATCCCCACAGCAGCGTTCGCTGTCTTCAGTAACTTTGCTGAGGCGGAACAGTACATCGACGATTGCGAAGAACAACCCATGGTTGTGAAGGCTGATGGACTTGCCGCAGGGAAGGGTGTGTTCGTCTGTGCCAATCGTGCAGAAGCGCGGCGGGCCGTGCGTTCCATCCTCGCTGAAAAATCCTTCGGCGATGCTGGAGCTCAGGTGGTCATCGAAGAATGTCTGGTTGGCCAGGAGGCCAGCATTCTGGCAATTGTCGACGGCGATACCATCATCCCGCTGGAGGTTTCCCAGGACCACAAACGAGCTCTGGATGGTGACGCAGGGCCAAACACCGGTGGAATGGGAGCATACTGTCCCGCCCCTGTGGTCACTCCGGAACTGATGGATGAGATCGTTCGCAGAGTACTGATCCCAACGATTCACACCATGAAGCGTGAAGACAATCCCTTCAACGGTGTGCTTTACGCCGGCCTGATGCTCACCGTAAGTGGCCCGAAAGTTCTGGAGTACAACGTTCGCTTTGGCGACCCCGAAGCGCAGCCTGTGCTGATGCGGCTAAAAACAGACCTCGCACAACTGCTGTACGCTGCCGCCTCCGGAAAACTTCACGAAATGGAGGAAGGTCTGGAATGGGACCCTCGCCCCGCCGTCTGTGTCGTCATGGCATCTGAAGGCTACCCGGGCGGCTATGCCAAAGGTGCCGTCATCAGTGGCATCGATGAGGCGGATCAGCTTCCCGATACCAAAGTCTTTCACGCTGGAACTGCCCTCGTGAACGGACAGATCACCAACAGCGGTGGGCGAGTTCTGGGGGTTACTGCGATGGGAAATGATCTGGCTGACGCTAAGGCGCGTGCTTACGCCGCTGTCGACCTGATCAACTGGCAGGGTGGCTGGTGCCGTCGCGATATTTCCGACAAAGCCCTGAAGTAAAACGGCGGTTACCGCCGGTGGCGCATGAAAAAAGGGATCACGGACTGGTGATCCCTTCTGCTGGTTCAATGACCCCTGCCGGTCATGGAGTTGGTCCGGCACAGCGAATCAGATGGTCCTTGTCGATATACACAACTTCCACCGACTGCTCTGTGTGAGTGAACGGGATCGGCCAGTAAGCACGAATCGTCTTGTCGTAGAATACCTCACACTTGTAGTGACAGTGGTGCAGTCGAGCGGGGCCGACCAATGGGTATACCTTGCAGTCGTCCAGACGCTCCACCAGCGGAGTTACGACGATCTTCACGTTGTTCATCTGCGTTTCCTGGAAGAACGCGACTCCACCTGCCGGTGAGTCGGGCAGGGCTCGCATTACCTGATCCTCACTCGGTGGGTCCACGCAGAAAACATCACCCTCAACCGGATCAAGCACCGGAACACGGTTGTACCGTTCATCTTCCCAGAGCCGGTCTTCCAGTAGCTGGCTTTGCAGTGCCGGAACCGGGACAGCAGGAAGAGTTTCCCAGAAGCTCATGTATGTCCAGAGCACACTGAGGAAGCCGCCGGAAAGCGTACAGCCGCTGTTGCAGAGAAGCATCAGGCAGATCGTTGCGAGTACGACTCCGCGTCGCAATCGCCGGACAACTGTCTGCATTGTGGTCATTCCTGATGGAACCGTTGGGTTTGCCATGAATCTTCATCCTGAAGCAGATACTGAACCAGCGGCCAGTATGCTCGCGATCTCGTCACGTTGGGCGAATCGAATTACCCCACCTTTCGTGGTATCGAACCTCCACCCCTGCTGACTTGTGAAAATATTCCGATTTTGCGGATCATTCAGCAGGAAAGGATTCCTTCTGTTGTATCGGCTGCTCTGGACGCTCAGTTTGACCCAATTCCCGGGCCTTCCGCAAAAACGGCAGCGGCAGAATCTGCCGATGCCACAACTGCTCAGACCGGCTTCCACCGTGACTGAATGCCGACGACGCGACCAGATCCTGCACTAACTGGCAGCAGACGACCGCAAACATGCCCAACGCGACCGTAACTCCGGGGAAAACGACCGCGAATCTGCGGAAGACCATCGCAGGAAGCGGGAATTGACAACCGCAGAGCCGACGGTGGCGGGCTGCAGCACGTGCTGGCAAGTTCGGATTCTGTGTGACCTGCGTCTTCGACGGCAGACTTGCCGCGACAGGAAGTCAGCAAACTACGGCAGCATCCTGCCGGAATCAGTACAGCGGGACAGCCGCCGCAGCCGGCGCCACTTCAGGGCGCACCAGTCCCCTGCATGGCCCGGAGTCCCTGCATGGCCACGATCGCGGTGGTGAGAACGCCCACGAAGAACGACAGCATCAGACCAATGATTGCGCCTGCTCGAGGGCTTTTACGGAGGCCCCAGAAAAGGCATACAAACAACGAGACGGCGGTGAGCAGTAAGCTGCCTCCCAGCAGGATGACGATCAGCCAGGCCAGCGGCGATGAACTGTCAAGAGCTGCCGCCCTGCCGGAATTCTGCAGCCAGATGACGAGTGCCAGCCATGTGATGTGACCAGCCAGCTGCAGTACGCTCAATCCCAGCCCGACCAGTCCCGGTCGATTGCGAGAAAGGAGTTCCAGCAGGGGGACCTCTTCTGAGGTACCACTGCTGGTAACATCACCCGCCGTCGGAAATTCCTGAGACTTCCGTACAGCACGTTGACGGCGATTTTTTTTCTTCGCTGCTGCAGCCACTTATTCTTCTACTATTTCAAAGATGGCCTCAACTTCCACTGCTGCCCCGGTGGGCAGGGCCGCGAAACCAAGAGCACTGCGAGCGTGATAGCCGTTCGTATCCTTGCCGAAAATGGTATGCAGCAGATCGCTGCAGCCATTGATCACCAGATGCTGCTCAACGAAATCGGGCGCTGAATAGACGCATCCCAGAACCTTGATGACCCGCAGATTGTTCAAGGAACCGTGAGTGTTGTAGACCGAACGAAGAATTTTCCGGGCACAATCTTCGGCAGCGGCATAACCCTGCTCAACTGTCAGGTTTTTTCCGAGCACTCCCTTTGCATCGGAGACATGACCGGAAGTAATCAGCTGTCGTCCCGAACGAATACACAGGTTGAGATAGCCGGCAGGCTGCGGTTCGAGACAGACACCCAGTTCTCTGGCTTTATCTTCCGGTTTCATAATTGCTGTTTCCCTGACAATGGATGAGGCTGAAAAAAGTTTCCTCCCCGAAATCAACTGAACACTTTGCTGCCATCGCAGCGGGCTCAGATCAGGCCGGATATGCTAGACTGTGTGGCACGGGGATTCACCCGCGTCGAGAACTTTTTTTATCGTGCCTGTGATGGGAATGCTGTTTCCTCGGGATTCAACCGGACTTTCCGCAGTACGCATGTCTGCTTCATGTTCATTCATCACCGCGGCACAGCCGGATCTGTGAGGGTTTCAATGTCGGATTCTTCAGACGCACGACTTGAGCAGATTGAGTCTGCCATTGCTCACCTGCAGCATGACATCGACTCCCTCAGCAACTCGCTGCTGCATCAGAATCGTCGCCTGCACGAAATTGAGCAGCGTTTCATCCGCATTGAACATGAACTGGAAACCGCCAATTCGTTTCCGGAGAAACGCGACCCCGAGGCGGAACGCCCACCCCACTACTGACCCGTGAATTGCGATCGGCAACCTGCTTGTGCAATCATTCGCATTGCTCATGCAGCGGGACCCGCCTGCTTTGCTGCCGCCAAATCCTCTGCCAACCTGAATCAGGAGCCGTCTTTCATGCCTGCCCAGCAAAACTTTCGTGCACTCTGCTGCATCCTTCTGCTCAGCGCTGGTCTTTCATCCGTATCCGCTCAGCAGGCCACCGGGATTGTCTTTACCGATCAGAATTCCAACGGGAAATACGATGCCGGAGAACCCGGGATGCCCGGAGTTCGCGTTTCCAATGGTCGCGACGTCACAAAGACCGATGCGGCAGGTCATTACCAGCTGCCGGTCGATGACGACACCATTCTGTTTGTCATCAAACCTGTGGGCTATCGCACCATCCTCGATGAAAACAACGTCTCTCGCTTTTATTACATCCACAAGCCGGGCGGTTCCCCACCGCTGAATTTTCCGGGTGTGGAACCGACCGGGCCACTGCCGAAATCTGTGGACTTCCCGCTGTACCCGGCGGCAGAACCACAGCAGTTCGATGTAGTCTTCTTCGGAGATCCACAACCCCGCAACCAGCAGGAGATCGACTTCATCGCTCACGATGTTGTGGAAGAACTGCGGGGCGTTGACGCGGCATTCGGAGTCACACTGGGCGACATCCTGTTTGACGATCTGAGTCTGTTTGACAGCTTCAACCGGACTCTGGGGCACATCGGCGTTCCCTGGTACAACGTGATTGGTAATCACGACATCAATTATGCCTCGGACGTGGATGAGCTCAGCGATGAGACTTTTGAGCGAGTTTACGGCCCGCCGTATTATTCCTTCGACTATGGCTCCGTCCACTTCATCGTGGTCGATGATGTGCACTGGATGCGTGAGGGGGATCGCAAGCTTTACCGGTCTGGTCTCAGCGAGAAGCAACTGGACTTCATTGAGAACGATCTGAAACATGTTCCGCAGGACCAGCTTGTCGTCGCGATGATGCACATTCCGCTCGTGCGATCCACTCCATGGATTGAGCCTCGACGCGAACGCCTGCTGCGACTTCTGGAGCAGCGTGAACACAGCGTTTCACTGGCCGGGCACACCCATCACCACGAACATGTCATGATGGGTGAAGCAGACGGCTGGAAAGGCAAACGCCCACATCACCACATCATCAATGTCACCGTCTGTGGTTCATGGTGGTCCGGAAAGCCCGATGAAACGGGGATTCCTCACACCATGTGCAAGGATGGAACGCCCAATGGCTACACCATCATGCACTTTGACGGCAGCAACTATCTGCTGGATTACAAGGCGGCGCGGAGAGATGCCGACGAACAGATTCGCATCACCGCACCGGAGTCGTTTCTGCTGACTGACGCGGCAGCTACTGAGTTTCGCGCAAACGCATTCAATGCAATGCCTCAGGCTGTTGTGGAGTTTCGCATCGGGAGCGGAGAGTGGCAGCCGATGACAAAAACAGAGAACGAGACGGACCCGGTCTTCCAGGCCCTGTTTGCTGAGGAAGAAAAATTGGGAGACGCTCTTCCGTGGCGAAAACTGGCCAGCCCGATGGTCTGCCCGCACCTCTGGAAAGCCGACCTCGCAACAGTAGTCACTCCCGGCAGCCATCTCATTCATGTTCGGGCCAAAAACCCCAACGGGCAGATACTCGAAGGCCAGCGGATCATTCGAGCAGAACCGGGGACAGACAACTGAACACCGTCGCTGCCTGACACCACATCTGTCCTGTTTCAATGGATTCCACGGAGAACAACTGTGGCAAGAATTGTCACGTTCGGCGAAATCATGCTGCGGCTGGCTCCGCCGGGAGTAACTCGACTGCGCCAAAGTCTGCCCGGATCACTTGCGGCTACGTTTGCCGGGGCTGAGGCAAATACGGCTGTTTCCCTGGCCCTGCTGAACCAGTCTGTGGAGTTTGTAACTGCACTTCCCCAGGGTGCCCTGGCCGACGCCTGTATCGGAAGCCTGAACAGCACAGGGGTGGGGACACGCTGGATTCGACAGACAGAGCAGGGACGATTTGGGCTGTTCTACGTGGAAACCGGCGCTTGTCAGCGTTCAACGGAAGTGACATACGATCGAGAAAACTCCGCTGTCAGCCTCGTCGACTGCGGTGATTTCGACTGGACTCAGATCCTTGCTGACGCTGACTGGCTGCATCTCACCGGAATCACTCCCGCGATTTCAGAGTCATCAGCGCGGGCCACGATCGAAGCCGCTCGAATTGCCTGCGAAATGCAGGTTCCGGTTTCCTTCGATGTCAACTATCGGTCCCGGCTGTGGAACTGGGATGCGTCCCGTGTTCCTCCACAACTGGCGCAGCATACACTGCAGGAACTGTTGCCCTTTGTCAGCCTGATGTTCGGTGGCGAAGGCGACTGCCGCCTGCTGGATATTCAACTCCCGGAACTCGGCGATCTCACAGGTGTCGCAAGGGCGACTGAGGTGGCTCGGGCCGTTCATCGCAAATGGCCTGGAATCCGGCGATTTGCCTCGTCGCTGCGGGAACAGATCTCCGCGTCACACAACAACTGGTCGGGACTGCTCTACGAAGCAGACTCAGATTCCGCTGTGTTTGCACCGCTGCGCAATGGAGTCTGTGCTCCATGGGAAATCCGCCAGATCGTCGATCGGGTCGGCAGCGGAGACGCATTCGATGCCGGTCTGCTCTACGGCCTCTGTGAACGCCCGGGGGATCCACAATACGCCATCGATTTTGCC
>JALRDR010001058.1 GCA_023262145.1 Planctomycetaceae bacterium
CCAGCCACTGTTGACGGTGCCAGCCACTGTTGACGGTGCCAGCCACTGTTGACGGTGCCAGCCACTGTTGACGCGCATAAGTGCCATACGCACCCATGGCAGACGCAGCGATTTCAGCAATTCTACATTCTTAAAGGCGCATGGCGGGCGAACTGTGTTCCATGGCCTCCACTCGACAACATGCCGAATATGCCGAGTATGCCGAATATGCGAATACGTTTGCCCCATGCATCAGCAACTTCGAGATGCATGATTTGCCAGTGCGTGCGAGGAAAAGCATGAACCTACAGCAGTTGCATCACGTCTTCATCGTTACCGCGGTGCTTTCAGCTTCAATGGTCGTCCTGGTACCATTTCTCGCGAGGCGAGGCCGAAAGCCTGTAGAGCCGGTGATTCGCCGCAAGGAGAGAATTCTCACGTTCTCGGGTTATCAATGGCTGGTGGAGGAGACCGCTCCTGATGCTTCAGGTGTTTCAACGTTCTCTTCCCACGACAAAGCGAGCGTCTGGATTGACTACGTCGGACATCTGCATCTGAAGTGCCGCAGAGAGGGGAGGATCTGGCGAACAGCAGAGATCTCCTGTCTTGAGTCGTTCGGACACGGCAGGTATGAGTTGCGGGTCGAGATTCCTACGAAGCGAATCTCCCCATTTTGTGTATTCCGCGCTTTCACCTACGACCCTCTTTCCGAGCATTCGCATAGAGAGATCGACATCCAACTGGGGGGTAACGCGGAACAGGGGCGCACCAGTAACGCACGCTACGGGATTTCCCCGGTCGATGATGCAGGACACCGTTTTCGTTTCCGTCAGCCCGATATGGAGCACACAACGCACAGTTTTGAATGGACGCCAAAGGCGGTCTGGTTTCAGAGTTTCGTGGGACATCGCAGCTTCGTGGATTCCCCCGATCAGGTGATTGCGTTCTATGGATTTGAGGGGGAGGGGATTCCACCGGCGGGCAATGAACGAATGCATCTGAAGCTCGATTTTGGAGCCCAGCAACCGCCAGCGAATCTGCAGGAGATTGAGTTCATTGTCTCCGGTTTTTCGTTTACTCCGATGAATTGAACAGCAGTCTTTCCGCAGCCTGCAAGTTGGAATGCTGACCAATTTCCCCGGGGAACCAAACGCTGCTGCAGGCCCTTGCAGCACCGCCGTCGCATTGCCCGTGCGACTCATGCTTGGCGCCAGTGCAGGAACAGCCATGATATCCACAGATCAGAATTCTCCTGCACTCCGCACACTCTTCTGGATATCCGCCGTGACGCGCCTGCATATCGTGCTTCTGTTGTTGTCTGTTTCTGAAGTTCGTCTGCTTGCTGAGCAATATCCCACCGTTCCGCTCAGCGAACAGGACGCTGCAACATACTCCCTTGATACCGGCTTCTATGAGCGATCGACACGCGTCGAGGGAATCCTGATTGCGTCGTCCGCCGATGTCTCCGAATTCGCTCACGCTGAGGCGGCAAGCCAGTTTGCCGAAGTGATGCGTCAGCTGAGTCCGCCAATTGCCGAGCGAATCCGTGCAGCGGGCGTATTGTGCCTGCTGATCGGTCACGCCGAGCTCACATCTGATCTGCCCCAGTTTCATTCGCAGCTGACTGGAACAGAACTGGACTTCTACAACTGGCGAAACCGTGGGTTCCTGACACGCAGGAATGGACGTCCGACTGTGGTTTTTGCGGAAGAGGACGTGCTTGAGTATGAAGGCGGAATGCAGCTTGAGAGTATTCTCATTCACGAATTCGCGCACGTGATTCACCAGGCCGGATTCGACGCCGGCCTGCAGCAGCGTTTGACAGACTGCTATGAGCGTGCTCAGGCAAGCGGGCTCTGGAGAGACGGCAGAGCCGCACAGCGATTTCGGCGAGTGACCGGCGAAACGCGCGTCTCTTTGTTGACTGCTCTGAGTGAGTGGTTTCCACAGCAGCCCGTAGAGTTATTGCAGGCCTGTCTGTCGGGCGGCGATGTCCTCGTAAATGGCACCCCCGCCGGTCCTGAAACCAGTGTCACTCAGACTGATGAAGTCCTGGTCGTCTTTGGTGGTGAAAAGCCCTGCTATGCAACTCGCAATCGCGCAGAATACTGGGCAGAGGGAGTGCAGTGCTGGTTCGACACCAATCGCACTATGGATCACGACCACAACCACATCCATACACGGGAGCAGTTGAGAGCCTACGATGAGCCGCTCGCACGTCTTTGCGAAGACGTGCTGGGGACATCGGACTGGAGATTCAAATCTCCCCGACTTCGATCCGGGCAGGGACATCTGGCAGGGTTCGATGCTGCACAGGCACCAGTCGTCAGGACTCCGCAGCACATTCGAAACGCGGGCCTCGATTATTACGACGATTACTGGCGTCCCTTCTGGGATCGGCTGCAGATGAAGTACCCGCAGGCGGTCTCTGGTCACCCTGTCCCTCTGAGTCCGCTCTGGCTGCGTTATCCCGCCGGCGAGGGTCCTGGGAATCGCAAACATATTGTGCTGATTTCAGCGGATCAGGAGTACCGCAGCGAACAGTCCCTTCCCATGCTGGCAAAGATTCTGTCGAGGCGACTTGGCTATCACTGCACAGTGCTGTTTGGAGTCAACGCGGATAACCTTGTCGACCCGACACAAAAGATCCGCTGGGAGGACAAAACTGTGCAGCACAGCATTCCGGGACTCGAGCACCTTGCCAGCGCCGACCTTGTGATTCTGTTCACCCGGCTGGTCACACTTCCGGACGAGCAGATCCGACATATCATCGAATACCTTGATTCAGGGAAGCCGGTGATCGGTATTCGCACAGCCAACCACGGCTTCCTCGAAAACTTCCCATACAGCATCGATGGTCGGCGGATCCACTTTGGAAAGGACGTCCTGGGTGGAACATTTCTGTCGCACCACGGGAACTGGCACCAGGATTCCACACGCGGAATCATCGTCGATGCTCAAAAAGAGCATCCGATTCTTCGCGGTGTCAGCGATATCTGGGGGCCTTCAGATGTATATCGCACGTTTCCCGAGGATGCGCAGCTTCCTGACAACTGTCTACCGCTGCTGCTGGGCCAGCCGCTGCTCGGACGAACACCAGCAGACGAGCCAAATCCCCGGAAGGTGCCTCTCCCGGTCGCCTGGACGAAGGAGTGGACCGGCAACAGCGGCCGGTCTGCGCGGGTATTTCATGTCACCATGGGAAGTGCTCGCGACTTTCAAAGCGCAGGCCTGCGCCGACTGCTGATCAATGCTGCCCATTGGTGTCTGCATCAGGAAGCAGCGATTGAGAGTTCCACTGACATGAGTTACGTGGGAGATTACCAGCCACTTGAGAGCGGCTTCAACTATGAGGCTCTGGGCGTGGAACCACGTCTACCGGAATACTACGAATGAACTTTTCAGCTCTTGCCTGCCACTTGCTTGCCGTGACAGCGTTCTGCGCTGATTTCTCAGGCGTCAATGCGGCCGCTGGTCTCCCGAACATCCTGATCGTTTATGCCGATGACCTCGGATACGGAGATCTCTCTTCGTACAATTCCCGCTGCGCTTACAGGACACCGCGACTTGATCAGCTGGCGGACGAAGGCATTCGGTTCATCGATGCGCACAGTCCCTGCACGATCTGTTCACCATCCCGCTACGGGCTGCTCTCTGGCAACCTCGTCTGCAGAACCGGGCGGCGCCCGACCGCATTTGAAGGGCCCGGCGGCCCGAGTTATCTGGCAGCGGACAGTTACTCACTCGGTCAGATGCTCCAGCAGCATGGTTACCGTACCGGGGTCTTCGGCAAATGGCATCTCGGGCTGACCTGGCTCAACGATCAGGGCGAAGTGCTCAACGGTGGCTTCGAGAATTCGCTGCTGATCGACTACGAACGCAGTTGCCCGCTGATCGACGGGCCACAAATGCGAGGCTTTGATAGATCCTTTGTGACACCAAACTGCCCCACAACAGACCCACTTTACGTGTACATCGAGGATGGCACTGTCGTAACACCGGCAAGTCAGCGTCACCGCAGTGACAGCCTGCCGAACCCTGCCGGGAAATGGCGTTGGGATAATGACGAAGGCTGGACGGCGGCGGACTACCACTTTACCGACGCTGATCTGCTGTTTGCCGCTCGGACAGAGCAGTTCATTCGTACGCATCGTAGGGAGCATCCGGATCGTCCGTTTTTCGCACTGCTTTCCACACAGATCGCGCACGCTCCGGTGCTGCCTGCGGAGGAATTCAACGGTGTCACCGATGCCGGGCCGCGGGGCGATTTCGTGCGTGAGCTGGACATTCTTACCGGGCGAATTCTGGATCTGCTGGATGAGTTACAGATTTCCGACGACACGCTTGTCATCTTCAACTCAGACAACGGTCCGGAGACTCTCCATACTCACTGGATGCGCACTGATCATAACCATGATGCGGCTGGTGGCTTTCGCGGGATGAAGCGAGATGGCTGGGAGGGCGGACATCGTGTTCCACTCATTGTTCGCTGGTCAGGTACAATTCCAGCTGGACAGGTGACATCGCAGCTTGCAAACACCACGGATCTGTTCGCCACAATTGCATCCATTATCGGCTGCGAGCTGCCAAAAGACTCAGCAGTGGACAGCTTCGACCTGCTGCCAGCGCTACTGGGAGTGCAATCAGATCGCGATCCCATACGTCCGCTCATGCTGACTCAGAGTTTTCGCGGTGAATTTCAGCTGCGTCTGGGTCACTGGAAATACCTCGCCCACACGGGTTCCGGCGGCAATCGTTACGACAGTGGAATGCTGCTGCAATATCACCAGGAAGATACTGCTCCGGACGCCCCGGCTCAGCTGTACAACCTTCACGAAGATCCGCAGGAGACAACAAATCTTTACTTTATGGAACAGAGGCTCATACAGGAGTGTGTGCAGATCCTGCAGGAGGTCAGCCCGGCGACTGGACGCACCGCTCTGCGGGTCCGTACTCCGATTGGCCCTGCTGGAATCCAACGACTGCGGCAGAAGCAGCGCTGACGCATGTGGTCGTCTCCCGGTTGGGCTGACAGTTTCGGGAAACGAGACCCCGGAAAGCTGACAGCGGAGTCATCAACCACCGCTGACAAACGCGGCAAACCAGCATTATCAGAAGCAACCCACACAGGAACCAGACTGCATTCGGCTCCGGCACCGCTGAGTTATCAAGGCTGATTGCGGCGGTGAAGACGATCGCATCCGTGGCGATGGCACCATCAGCGTCAAGGATGAAATTGAGGCGATCACCGGCATCAACCATTGTTTTCAACTGCAGTAGCCCCGTGGTGGCAGACGATGCCAGAGACGCTGTTGCCAGAGTTGTGGCAGAGTCGTTCTTCTCAACGAACCA
>JALRDR010001075.1 GCA_023262145.1 Planctomycetaceae bacterium
CAGGAACTGCGCTGGGACAATGATCGCCTGGACAATGTTGACAATCTGCTGCAGGAATTCGTCAGGTCCGGTGAGATCTCTGGTGCTGTCACTCTGACCGCGACTGCAGATCGGATCGTGCAGGTAACCACGACGGGGCTGGCAGATATCAGTGCCGTGCAACCGATGCAGCGGAACACGATTTTCCGGATTGCATCGATGACCAAGCTGGTGACTGCCACTGCGCTGATGCAGCTGGTTCAGCAGGGGCTGGCGGCTCCGGATGATCCGATCGAGAAATACCTGCCGGCGTTTGGCAGTCCAAAGTTGCAGGACGGGACCTCCTGCCGGGCAATTACGATTCGCGATATCATGACGCATACCGCCGGGCTTGAACGCAGCTCCGGAATTGCCGGCGATCGCACGCTGCAGCAGGAAGTTGACGAAATTGGCAGGCGACCGTTGCGATTTGAGCCAGGAACACGCTGGGAATACAGCAGCGGACTGACAGTTGCTGGTCGACTTGTGGAGGTACTCTCCGGGCTCAGCCTGCAGGATTACTTTCAGCAGCGGATTTTTCAGCCACTGGGGATGGTGGATACCACATTTGTGCTTTCAGAGAAGCAGGCAGAGCGTCTGGCGGTGACCTATCGTCCCGGAACGGAAGCGGGGAAGCTGGCAGAGGTCGAAATTTCGGATCCGACACTGCCGCGCATGCCGAATCCATCGGGAGGTCTCTATTCCACTGCTGATGACATGGCAAAGTTCGCTCAGGCGATTCTTAAAACCACTCAGGGGAAGTCTTCGACATTGTTGTCCACGGATGTGGCGGAACAGATGCTGACTCCGCAGACAGGTGAACTCATCACTGGATTTACTCCGGGTAATCAGTGGGGGCTTGGCTGGTGCATGCTGCAGCACCCGCAGGGGGTTACTCGGCTGCTGATGCCGGGCACTTTCGGTCATGGGGGCGCCTGGGGTACACAGCTCTGGATTGATCGCCATCGCGGCGTGATTCTGATACTGATGATACAGCGCACCGGATTCGGGAACAGCGATGGATCAGATCTGCGCAGTCAGCATACCGAGGCTGTACTGACTGCGCTTCGCGGTGCAGCTTCAGAAACAGCTGAATTCAGGGCCTGGCACGGCTATACGGGAGCAGTGGAGCTGCGAACAGGGACGACGCGGGCTGTTCTGTGTCCTGAAGCCGGAGGGCGAGTGCTTGAGTATTCTCTGAACGATGTGAATGCGATGTACCTGGATCCGCGTGAGCGGGAATGGAAGAATGGCGACCCTCCACTGGGGTCAGCCGGACGGTTTGATTTCGGCCCTGAACTTGTCGTACCCGCACATCGAGTTATCTGGTCTGGTGCATGGACCGCAGAGATCACCGGACCAGTGTCTGCTCGGATGGTAAGTCAGCAGGATCCGGTCAGTGGTGTGCAGGTAATTCGCGATTTTGAGCTGGTACCGCCGGCAGCAGCGGATGGTCAGGCGGCCACACTCAGCTGCCGGCAGACCCTCGTGAATATCAGCGATCGTACTCTGGAATACTGTCACTGGGGACGTTCGTTTTCTCCCGGCGGGGGCATCTGCGTGATTCCTGCCGGACGTTTTCCAGGTCGATTTCCAGCTGGCTACGTGATGTATGAGGAGTCGGCAATTCTGAATGCCAACAATGTGGATGAATTGATTCGGAGACGAGATGGATTTCTCGAGATTCTGGCACCTCCGCGACTTCCCAAGCTGGGATTCGATTCCTATGCCGGCTGGCTGGGCTATGTCATGCCTGGCGATCATTTGTTTGTGAAGCGCTTCCATGCGGACGCGGATCGTGTTTATAACGAGGTGGCAGGACTCACCGTTTCAGTATGGTATCCTCAGGGGCGTGAGATGATTGAGCTGGAACCAATTGGTCCGAGGGAGCGATTGCAGCCGGGGGCAGCGGCATCATTCACAGAGCACTGGACGCTCGTCCCGTTTCCGTTTCCCGCGGCGGATCAGTCGGTAGATCTGCAGAAAGTCAGTGAAATTGTGGAGAGGCTGGTTGAAGTGGATCTGCAGTGACTGTTGAGCAACTGATGGTTGGCAAGGATCCAGGAAGAGATTGCGGGGGACACTGCCTGTGTGTACAGTGATCTGGCAGGGTGCTGTTCAGCTTGAATAGTCCGATATTGAGGAAGCAAGGAGAGAGCACATGCTCAGACTGACTCAACCGGTTCGCACCGCAAGTGGAGCCGTTCAACGCAGAACAGCGTTGCTTGCCGGATCGCTCCCCTGGTTCCCCGGGCTGGCACAACTCCTGCGTGCAGAGGCTGCTGTTGGCAGCTCGTCAACGGGGCGTTCATTGATCAATATTCATCTGGACGGGGGGCCTCCGCACCTGGACACAATTGATCCGAAGCCGGAAGCTCCGGTGGAGATCCGTGGAGACTTCGGAACAATTGAGACGCGGTTGCCCGGGTTTCGTGTAACAGAACTGCTGCCACGGACTGCGGAGATTGCTGATCGCCTGGTGTTCATCCGATCGTTGGTTGGATCAGCAGGGGCTCATGATGCATTTCAGTGTCAGAGCGGTTACAAGGCGGCCGATCTGAAGTCCTTTGGTGGGCGTCCGGCCGTGGGTTCCGTGATTTCCCATCTGCTGGCTCAGGCCACAGATTCAGCGCCTTCGTTCATCGATCTGATGCAGGGCCGGCCGTTGGTGCGTAAGAGTGCTCGGCCTGGATTTCTTGGCCCCGCTGCCCAGCCATTTCGTCCGGACATTTCCCGCATGTTCCATCGGGAACTGGAGACCGGGATGAAGGGTGAACTGGCGCGTCTTGGTGCTGACCACAGCATCAGTCTGACGCTGAACCCATTATTATCCGAAGGGCGAGTGAATCAGCGGCAACATCTGTTGCATCAGCTTGATCGGCTGCAGAGAACGATGGATTCGTCAGGCATGATGGATGCCATGGATCAGTTTGATCGGCAGGCTGCAGGAATTCTGATGTCCGGTTCACTGGCAGAAGCGCTGGATCTTGATCGGGAGGACCCGGCCGTCCTGCGACGATATACGGCACCTGGTTCCGACGAGGGCCGGCAGTCAACGACGAGTGAGGGCCCGGATTCCATTCGTAAGTTCTTGCTTGCGCGGCGTCTGGTGCAGGCTGGAGCTCGCTGTGTGAGTGTATCGATCAGTGACTTCGACACGCATTCCGATAACTTTCCGCGGATGCGGAACCTGCTGCCGATTGTGGATTTCGGGCTGCATGCCCTGATTCAGGATCTGGAGGAACAGGGCATGCTGGAGACGACAACGATTGTGGTCTGGGGCGAATTTGGACGCACCCCACGGATTGATCCGAAGACGGGAGGGCGTCACCACTGGCCCGCAGTCGGACCTGCTTTGCTTGCTGGCGGTGGTCTGCGGACAGGTGTTGTGATTGGAGAGACTGATCGGACCGGTGACCGTGTGCGCTCGCGGCCAGTGCATTACAAGGACGTGTTTGCGACGTTATTTCACACGCTGGGGATCGACGCCCGCTCCACAACGTTGATGGATCCTCAGGGACGTCCACAGTTCATTCTGGACGAAGGTGAGGTCATCAGAGAGATTACGTGAGCGTGCGCATCCCATGAAAAAGCCCATCAGAGAAGGCTCTGACGGGCTTTAGTGGGTGTGATGTGCTGAAGTTTGTCTCAGCACGTCTGTTCACAGTGATCGCGGTTGATCAGTTTGATGTCAGCCATGGCAGGGGAGCGTCGGCCGCTGGCAGTCGAACGATTTCCACGCCGTTCACTTCCGGATGGCTTTTTACCCTGGCAATGGCATCAGCCGACGGCTCACTGTCAAGATTCAGCACCGCGACCGAGTCACCACCGGGCTGGCTTTGCCTTCTGCCCATGGCCATCTGGGCGATGTTGACGTTGTGTTCTCCAAAGACAGTACCGATATAGCCGATCACACCGGGAACATCGCGGTGGCGGTAGATCAGCAGCAGACCGTCCAGGTACGCCTCAAACTGGAACTCATCCAGTCGAACAAGTCGCATGAACTGGTTGCCGAACAGGGTTCCTGATGCATCGAATCTGCCCTGATCCGTTTCCACGCTCACAGAGATCATGGAGGAGAAGTTTTCGCACACATCGGTAACGGACTCACGAATGTGAATTCCGCGTTCCTGAGCAGTTGCGATGGCGTTGATGATATTTACCGATTCATCAAGG